>JBFMDD010000301.1:0-5329 GCA_040754115.1 bacterium | reverse complement strand
TTTGTCAAGTATAAATTTTTTAAACCTCCTGTTATAATGTAGACTTTTAAATATGTGTTAAATCTTAATATAATCATTTTGGCTTATTTATCAATGAGTTTCGTTATTTCTCGATTTCCGTTAAGAGAGTTAAATCACACAATGCAAGATAGAAATTAGTAGAATTCGAAGAATGTTGCGAAGCAAAAATTTATGGAAATTCATTGTTTTTTACTACCAATTTCAATCAATTTCTATAAATTTCCATTATATTTCTATCAGTTTCTATTTTTCTTGTAGTGTGAGATGAAAGTTTCATTTTCATTAGTGAACTTAACCATACAGGTCGATATTTTTTACTTGGCACTTTACTTAACTTTTCCATCTCTGTCTTAACAGGAATATTATTACGATTTTGTTTAATAAAGTGATATAATGACTTTTATACCTTGTTATATCAAATTATATGAAACTGGTAAGTTTCAAGAGAGGATAAAATTACTTAATAAAAAATTAGAGGAATGTAATCTTTGTCCACGAGAATGTAAGGTTAATAGACTAAAAGGAGAACAAGGATTTTGCAAATCAACTAATAAATTAAAAATCTCAAGTGCTCACCCACATTTTGGTGAAGAGCCAGAATTAGTTGGAAGAGGGGGTTCAGGGACTATTTTCTTCACCAATTGTAATTTAGGCTGTATCTTTTGTCAGAATTACGATATTAGCCATTTAGGATATGGGCAAGAAATTACAAGAGAAGAATTAGCCAATGCTATGCTCTCTTTACAAGATATTGGCTGCCATAATATTAACCTTGTTACACCAACCCACTTTGTTCCTCAGTGGGTTGAGGCATTAGAAGTGGCTATTGAAAAGGGATTGAATATCCCTATTGTTTATAATTGTGGTGGGTATGAAAATATCGAAACTCTAAAATTATTAGATGGGATTGTTGATATCTATATGCCGGATGCTAAATATGCAGATACAGAGGTTGCGCAAAAATATTCAAAGGCAAAGGATTACCCTAAGGTAATAAAAAAGGTATTATTAGAAATGCACCACCAGGTAGGCGATTTACAAATAAATGATGAGGGTATTGCTACACATGGATTATTAGTTCGACATTTAGTCCTGCCATATAACTTAGCTGGAACACAACAAATAATGCAATTTATTGCTAATGAAATATCCACAAATACCTATGTTAATATAATGGCTCAGTACCGCCCAATGTATAAGGCATATAACTATCCAATGTTAACAAGACATATTACCAGAGAAGAATACCAACAGGCTATAAGAATCGCTAAGGAATTAGGATTATCACGAGGATTCTAATTTTGGTAATCGGTTAAATGGTAACTGGTTAAATAATTACTAATCACCAGTTACCAATTTTGAAAGGGACTAAGATGTTACTTTGTTGTGATAAATGTCATAAATATAATGATTGTGTTCGTAAATGGATTTTAGCACAGAAGAACTTAGCACAGACTTGTTGTGTAGAGTGTGAAGGATTCGCAAATTGTCTTGCGCTAAATCGCATCCAGAGGTGGAAGATTATTCATGGAGATAATTTTGTAAGTTCTTATGGAGAAGAAAAGGTTGAGGAAAATACTTATCTTAACTGTATTAGCAGGGATGGGGCATCTACGGGCAGCAGAGGCTATTGCCAAAGGAATTAAAGAATTAAATGAAGATGTAGAGGTAAAAACTTATGACCCAATGGCTATTACCTCTCCAAAACTTCAACAGTTTTTCAATAATTCTTATCTGTTTTTGGCTAATTATATCCCTCCTTTATGGGGCTGGATTTATAATAGTAGAGTTGTATCTTCTTATTATAACCCTTTCAGATGGGATGTGAAACGAAGATATGCTAAAAGTATTAAATATGTAATTGACCAATTTAATCCAGATGTTCTTGTTTCTACACATCCATTTATTGCAGAAGGAGCTGGAGAACTTAAAAAGCAAAGAATTATTGATTTGCCTTTAATTTCTGTTGTTACTGATTATCATGTTCACCCTTGGGGGATAAACAGGTATGTAGATTGGTTTATATTGCCCACTTTAGAAGTAGCAGTTCATCTAAAAAATAAAGGTATTCCAGATGAGAAAATCAGGATTAGTGGTGGACTCCCAACTGACCCAAAATTTTTTAAGCCACAAAATAAAGACTATCTGTGCAAAATATTCGATTTACAAAAAGACATTAATGTAGTTTTAATACTATGTGGTGGATTTGGTATGGGAATGGGAAAAGTATCAAAGTTATTAAGTGGTTTTATAGGTGTTGATTTCCCATTACAATTATTAGTAGTAGCGGGTAAAAATGAGGAATTAAGAGCAAGATTAACTAAAGTTTCTAAACAACTTAAAATAAAAACCAAAATATTTGGCTTTGTAGAAAATGTAGAGGAGTTGATGGAAGTTTCAGATGTGGTAATTACTAAGCCAGGCGGTGTGTCTGTATCAGAGGCATTAACTAAAAAATTACCTATCATCCTTACTAAAGCTGTACCAGGACAAGAAAAATGGAATGTAGATATGTTGCTAAATGAAGGGGTAGCTATTCAACCCAAAAATATGGTAGAAATTCCATCACTACTTATCAAATTATTCAACAAAGAAAATAATAAATTACAAGAAATGCGCCAAAAAATTAATGAAAAGTTTGCTAACATAAAACCAGTTTATAATATAGCTAATATAGTGTCGGAAATAGGTAGAAATTGATGGAAATTTATAGAAATTGGTAAGCAAAGAACAACAAATTCCGGGACGGTTCACTTTAGTGTGAAAGCTTGCAGTTAAAAAATGGATATGAAATTAGAAATTAGAAATTGGGGAAAGAAGTGAAGCCTTAATTTCTAGTTTCCAAAAGAAATCACAGGAATCTATCTAAAAATGAACCGTCCCCCAATTTCTATTAATTTCATTACTGGAGGTGATAAATAAATGAGGCAAATAGTCATTTTATTAGCCACCGTTTTTGTTGCACAACTGTTATTTGCTCAAGAAAATAAAGTTACAGATATACAAATCCAGGGAAACGAATCTGTGGCTACCTCTACTATCTTTAGTGCTATCAAAACACAAGTAGGCGACAAATACAACGCTGAAAAGGTGGATAATGACCTGAAAGCTATTTATAACTTAGGCTACTTTGAAGATATTAAAGTTGACCTGAAAAAGGAAAAAGAAGGATTAACACTTGTTTTTATGATTAAAGAGAAATTGGCTGTTTCAAAAATTAAATTTAAAGGTATAAAGGAATTACAAGAAGAAGATTTAAAGAAAGAAGTAACTCTAAAAACAGGTGCTCCAATTAGCCAGAAAGACCTACAAGAATCCATAGATAAACTTACTAATTTTGCTAAAGACAAAGGATATTATTTTGTCAAGGTAGACTCTAAAATAGAAGATGATGATAAAACAGTTACCTTTTTAATTGATGAGGGGAAGAAGGTTAAGATTAAAGAGATTAATCTTTTAGGCAACAAGGCATTCTCTACATTTAAACTTAAATGGAAAATGACTACTTCTACTGGTGATTTTTACAAGGAAAAGGATTTACAAGAGGATATAGAAAAACTACTATTCTTTTATAAGACTAATGGGTATCCTATGATCAGTATACAAAAACCAGAAGTGTTTTATGATAAAGAAAAAAATGGTATCATTATTAACATCGTAATATCAGAAGGCGAGATTTTTAGGATTGAAGAGATAAGTTTTGCAGGAAATACTCTTTTTAAGACTCCGGAACTTCAAAAGATGGTGAAGACAAAAGTAGGGGATGCCTATAATGTTAAATCTATAGCATTAGATAGAAATAACATTAAGGAAGCATATTTTGCAAAAGGTTATATAGCTACCCTTGTTTTCCCTTATCCCGATTTTGATAATAAAAAGGCAACTGTAAAGATTGAGTTTAAGATAAAAGAAGGTGGAAAAAGCTATATTGAAAAGATTACTGTTTCTGGTAATACCAAGACACAAAAGAAGGTAATCTTACGAGAGCTTTTATTCAAAGAAGGTGATATGTTTGAAGGGGAAAAGATTAAGGGAAGTCGGCAAAAATTAATCAATTTGGGTTTTTTTGAGCAGGTAAAATTTGATATTCTACCAACCTCTGAGGAAGATAAGAAAATATTAAATATTGAAGTCAAAGAAGGCAAAACTGGTAATCTTATATTTTCTGCTGCATACGGTAATAAACCAGGATTATTTGGTACCATAGAATTTACTAAAAACAACCTCTTGGGCAAGGGTTATTCCACATATATTAAGTCAGAATTTGGTAAAAGATTATTAAATTATGAAATTGGATTTACTAACCCATGGTTTAGGGATACCCCTACTTCAGTTGGGTTTGATATATGGCATACTACTGAAGAGGAAGATGAATATACCGATAAAAAGCGCGGTGGAGCTATAAGGATTGGTAGACAAATTGGGGTATACAATCATATCTATTTTAAGTATAAATACGATAGAACTGCTATGGTAGATGTAAAAAAAGATGCTCCGGAGAGTATAAGAGATTGGGTAGATAAATGGGGAGATGGGAAATATGTTGTCTCAAGCAGTTTGGCAGTTAGGTTTGTTAGAGATACAAAAAGAGGAGAGGAGATTTTATTTCATCCTACTGGTGGTTATCAGGTTGAATTATCTAATGAATTTGCAGGGGGCTTTTTGAGTGGTGATATAGATTTTTATAAACTTACATCTGAAGGTAGTTGGTATATTCCGAGTTGGTGGAAATTTGTTTTAGCACTACATACTAAATTAGGATTGGTAACTAATCTTGCTAAACATACAGAGATACCTGACTATGAAAAATTCCGTATTGGTGGACCATATAGTATTCGAGGATACAACGATAGATCAATTCGTCCATCTTCAGGTGGTGGGAAATCCATGCTTATTGGTAATGTTGAATACCGCGCTCCAATTGCTGAAGGGTTATTTGGCTGTTTATTTACAGATGTGGGAAATAGTTGGGAGAGGGCATCAGATATTACCTCATTTGCAGATTTAAAATATGGTGTAGGATTTGGTATAAGATTTAAAAGCCCGATTGGGCCTATACGATTAGATTATGCCTGGGGACTATCTGATGCACCAGGACATCATAAAGGTGACCCAGAAGCTCATATTAGCTTTGGGTCGTATTTCTAAACCTGAAATCGGCAAGTAACTGAGTAAAAAGGTGAGAGGGAGGTGAAAAAGAAGGTTATTTTGATAAATTTGGGAGAGAATTAAGGATAAGATGAAGGGAATTAGATAACGGATAGAAAAGAGATAGGATTAAGATGGGAGTGAGTCATAATTTGGGCAC
>JBFMDD010000300.1:0-6391 GCA_040754115.1 bacterium | reverse complement strand
AAGCAAGCAGACTAACAGTATCAATAATCCACTAAAGACTAAATAAAACCGCTTACTGATTACTAATTCCATGATATTACCATTATACTCCTTCATCTAAATCAAGTCAAGTAATTTTTTGAGATAAATTGATGTCACGTCTAATCTTATGGTCTATTCACTCACTCTCTTCTTATGCCAAAATGGGACTTGACACCAATTATGTTCCCTGAACCATCCCATTTATAGATATCATACCAATATGGAGTTCCAGCATTTCCTAAAAATACTCCAGTATCAAATCGATATTTAATAACTAATTCCTTTATTCCATCATTATTTAAATCTTCTAATGTGGAGATACTTTCTCCCTGACCTTCAAATAGGATTTTAGGATTAAGGCTATTCATGGCAAAAATCCAGATGCCCATACTACTTCCAGAACCACCACTGTAATCAGATATAAAAAGTTCTTTTATGCCATCTTTATTAATATTTTCAAGTGACCATGAAACATTCCATCCATAAAAGATATTTTCACACTCCCAAACTTTGGTATATTCTTTATCTTTTAAATCCAGGATAAAAAGTCGGTTTTCTTCAACAACTCCAGCATCTTCATTATATCTTCCAATCATCATTAATAGTTCATCTTCTTCATCCTTATCTAAATTTAACTCAGCGATATCATTTCCAAACCAGCCTTCTGGGACAAAAAGAGAGGTGCTTGCATATTTAAATATCAGTTCTCCAAAGGTCCGAGGCTTATTCCATCTTAATTCAGAAGAAGCCAGCAGACATTTTTGCCTCGGTTTTTCTCTATTATCCGTATCACTTAATGCTATTGTAAATCCAATCGAATCATTAAATATTGAAGATATACCTAATGGTGCAAGAGGTATTTTAGCCTCTATAGTATAGTCTTTTTTTCTCTTTTTGCTCGCTACTTCTATGCCTTTGAGTATTTGCTGTTTATTTTTAGTTGGTACTCTTGGTAACCAAAGTACTACCTCTGGTTTTATCTGCTTAAAATCCCCTGGAGATATGCCAAGTTGATATATTCCTTTTGGTGTTTCAAACCAAAGCTCAAGATGGTCTCCTTTGAGAATATTATCTCCTGTAAATGGCTGGACAAAATTATCATCTTTTACCCCAATGGCTAAATATAGGTTTTTATCATCTCCTTGCACCATAGCAATGGCAGACAAATCATCTTTACCCTGCCAATTTGATGGATTATAGGTAACATACTCCTTTTTATTAATAGCTACTTTCTTAACATCCACCCATTCACGCAACATACCATCAATAACAATGCCTCCCTTTGGTCTTTTTGCCTCAAAAACCTCTCCCTTTCCTACTTTCTCCCCTTCTCCTTTTCTCATTTTCTTCTTAGGTGGACATTGAAGTTCTTTAGGTAGAGTTAAAATATAAATTCCTGCTGCCGATTTTGGCATTTCATAAGGTCCTGTAATATCCTTCACACCAACAAAAATAATCTCTTTACCATTTGGTGACCAGTCTGGACAATTTCCTCCCAAACCATTGGGTAAGACTAATTCAGTTGGATTACTACCATCAACAGCATTAATTATTATCAGTCCCTTAGAAGAATCATAAATAATTTTAGAACCATCAGGTGACCATGCAGGGTCAGTACAATAATATTCAGCAAATGTAAGTTGAACCGGTTCTGTCGTTCCTTCAGCATCTATAATATAAATATTAGATCCTTTCTCTTCAACCTTTCCAAATGCAATTTTATTACCGTCTGGCGACCAACACGCTCCTATTATACCATATTGTGGAGGGTCATAGATTAATTTTTTATTATTTCCTTGTGGATCAATTGTATAAAGATTATTATAACAGATGAATAAAATCTTTGAACCATCAGGAGACCATTTAGGACTTTCACAGTCATCATTTTCAGAAGTTAATTTAACCTTATTCTGTCCATCAATATCCATTTTCCAGATTTGAGCTTTACCTTTCGGCAATTCCGTTTTTAAAGTAAATACTATCTTAGTCCCATCTGGTGAAAAATCTGGCTCCTGTGCATCCCCATCTGCAGGTGTATCTATCTCATAGGGCTCGGTTAAGCAGGTACTACTCCCTGTAATTAAATCTTTAAAAATTATCACTCCAGAAACATAATCTAAGACTCGGGTATAAAGTATCTTTGTTCCATCAGGGGAATAGGTAACATAATTAGGACTTGAAAATTCACTACTTATTGGCTCAACTTCCTTAATATCCTTTGCTGGGATTGTTACCTTTTTAGGGGTAAATGCATAAGTATAGCTACTCACACTAATTATCACTAAACTTAACAAACTTCCTGTTATTTTGTTAACCATTTTTATCATCCTCCTTAAATTCTTTTAACCTCTATTTAATTGTCAAAGAGCAATAATAAACCACATAAGGTGAAAATCAGACCTGACACCAATTACACCCACCAATCTCTATGAATTTCTATTGTATTTCAATATATTCTTTAGTAATCGAATCAAACTAATCTTTTCCTTTAGTTAAATTCGCTTAATTCGATTACCATATCTAATTCACAATTCAAGATACGACCCTAAACTAACCCGACCCTAAACTAACCTCAAGTGCTCGTTTCATGTCAAATTCATACAATCTTAATACAGACTGAAGTTCTGAAATCTCTTTAGATATCTCTTCAAGGGTTTTAACCTTTTTTTCTTCTATATACAGTTTCATAATTATAACGCTACTTTTTAAATCATCCTTAACCAATTTTTTTATCAATTGTTTCTTCTCTAATTCAGTTATAGATGGTGAATCCAACATCCTTTTAATATTTATCATTTTTTTGATATCTTGGCATGCACTCCTGACACACCAATAAGGATCATCTTTGTCTAGATAAACAATCATATTTTCATCACCAATGTATCCAATTTTTTCAGCTGCAATTCTTCTAATTAAAGGTTCTTCATCATTTAAGTAAATTACCATAGAATCTATTGAAATTTTACTTTTTAAATCGGAAATTTCCTCTATTTTTTGAATTTTTCTTGCTATTTCAATCCATTCAGTTCTATTCTTATCTTTTTCATTTGCTCCTAAATGGCTAAAGGGACAAAGGACTAACAAAATGACACCTATTAACATAAGAATATTTTTACACAAATTCACATTTTTGCTCCTTTCCATATTTACTTCCTCCTAATATTATTCCCATTGGCTACCTGGATATGCCCAGTCTAGATTATCATAGCCATAGGTTCCATTAAGTTCGGCCCATTCTGCACCTTCCTCAGTGCTATTCCATGTGTATGGATCAGTACCAATCATTTCTTCCCAAGTATTATCAATGTCATCCCTATCTGGATCCACCTCTAAAGGCAAATTCCCCCAAGTTCCATATGTTTTAAATTGTATACTCTATGATCCCTATGCCAAAATTCATGTAGATTTGTGGCCCAAAATCCATCAATATAATCATTACCGGTAGGAGGGTTCCCTTCAGGCCAATCAGCATTCCTACCAATTTCTATAATCCAAGATGTTGCAGAAAAAACAATAGTTCTACTCGTTTCAAGATCACCATTATATGTATGTTGTCCTACAACCCCAAGGGCTTGACTCCAATAAAAATACCAATTAGGGATAAGGGGCCCCCAAGGATTATTAGCACCATTTCTTGGGAAAAAGATTTGGACTCCTACATCATCTTTATCTGTCTTTCCACCCAAAGTTAATTCTGCTATTACTTTTTTATTACCAAATTGTCCATTACTTCCTGGTAACCCGGTGTAGATAAAAGTTACTATACCTCCTTTAGGTGGACTTGGCACCGTAGTCAGTATAGAACCTACTATTGGGTCAATATGCCATGGTTCTATATCAGGAGTATATTCTTCTGGTTTTGCTTCTGCCTTACAGGGGTAGTATTTAGTTTTCAAAGAACAATCAATATCTGTTTTGTTATCAATAAGTTATGTAAAAAGTAAATGCTATATTCCTCAAGGTTTAACCCTGAGTCCATCCCCAACTCACTCAACTACTTTATATCCATTGCCTTCTTTTATTACTTTTATACCCATTTTTTTTAGAGAATTTGCAGCACCATCCCTTACAGGATACATCCCGCTTGGCGTACACCAATTATCATCTAACGCCTTTTTTAATACTGGTATTGCTTTCTTGTCTCCTATTTTTCCCAATGTAGAAGCAGCATAGTATCTTGGGGCATTTTCTTTTGAATTTTCTAATATATCAATCAATACAGGAACAACTCGCTTATCACCTATTTTACCTAATGCAACATATACAACTCCATTATCTTTTTCTTGATTTAATAATTCGATTAAATCATGTACAGATTCGGTTGCTTTCAATTCCCCAAGTGCCGTAATTGCACTTTGTTTTACAATATAATGCCATACTCCACTATCTGGATCCTGGATCTTATATTTGTCCCTCAAAGCATTCCTTAAGTAAGGAATTGCTCTTTTATCACCTAATTTCCCTAATATTTCCGCTATATTACTACGCCATATACCTTCTTTTTCCTTTTCTAATGCTTCTATTAATAGAAGTAGAACCTTTTTTTCTCCTAATCGGCCTAATATTATTGCTACTTTATATTTAAAAGGGCCCCCTTCTTTCTTATTTTCTATAACTTTCATTAAAGAAGGAATAGTCTTAGTACCTATTGAACATAAGGCATCAATAATCTCTCCTTCTATATGAATAGATACAGTACTTTGTCCCTCTTTCCCAACTTTTGTTTGATCATCTATTTTACACTCATCTCTTAATCGTGTTATTAATGGTTCAATGACTCTTTCATCTTTTATCCCTCCTAATGCCTTAATTGCCGTTTCTCGTACACACCAATTATTATCATTAAGGGCATTTATTAACGCAGGTACTGCCTCTTTAGATTTCAGATAACCAAGAGCTTCCATAGCACTTTGTCTAATTACTTTGTCTTCTGAAGATAAGTCTTTTAGCCATTCCTCTGTTGATTTTGAAGTTGCTTTTTTAGATTGCCACCTTTCCCTTTCTTCCTGTATCTCCTTTATAGATTTACTATTTGCTTGAACTTCGATAACTGATTTTAGAAAAAAGTTAAAAATTAATCCCGTTTCTATTGCTATAAGTATAAATATAATTTTTGATTTCATCTGACTTTCCCTCCTACTTATTACTTTGATGTCCTGGATCTGCCCAGTCTTCAGAATCTGCTGAACCTACAGTCCAGTTAAACTCTGCTTGTTGACACATATCTTCTTCATCATCCCATTTAGGGGTAATTGTATAAGGATTATTAAGGTTATATCTTTCTCCTGGAGGATCCCATATCCCATTACCTTCATTATTATCATTTGTATTAGGTATTCCATCATCACCACAATCTTCATACCAATCAGGAAGTTCATCTCCATCAATATCCGGTTCTTTCATCCCTGGACCTGGAATATTATCCCAGTTAAAATAGTTAGATTGATGTTGTCCTTCGTGTATACAAGTTTCTGCAAATGTATCTATTCCATCACTTCCAGTTACATTATTTACGAGTCGAGCAAGATAAATAGTTATCTCCATCAATATAATATCCATAATGGTCATTTCTATTGACATATTGGTGATTTCCAGAACTGGCGCTTGTCTGACTCCAATAATAGTACCAATTAGGAATAAGTGGTCCCCAGGGGTTATTAGTCCCATCTCTTGGAAAGAATATTTGAACAATCGTCTCATCTTTGTCTGTCTTTCCTCCTAATGTAAGTTCTGCTCTTACCTTCTTATTACCAAATTGACCATTATCATAAGGTAACCCTGTAAATGTAAATAGCACTACTCCTCCCTTTGGTGGAAGTGGAATAGTCCTTAATATAGACCCCCTGATTGGGTCAATATGCCATGGTTCTATATCATCTGTATACTCATCTGGCCTTGCCTCTGCTTCACATGGTACATCACATACACCAGGAATATCCATATCAAAAGTAAAATTGTTTGCAGTTGGTGGTGGTGTAACTGGAGATGTTATCTCTACCTCAAATACCGTCTCATGAATTGAGTCATTATCATCACCATGGGGACAGGTGATGTTGGCATCAATGTAAATATCTCCAGAACCTGGTGGAGTGATTGAATAACTCGGTCCAGAGCCATCTGGAAACTGATGTTGTCCTCCTTCTGCTAATTCCTCAACTGCACTCCAAACTATATCCCCACTTATCTCACCACATTCATCACAATAAGCCTGTGCAGTACAATTTATCGTCTCACCAACTAAATAATAACTATTATTTGCTGGTGAAGTAATCCAGACATTTGGTCTTGGGTATTCAGTCGTCATCCCACCCTCTAAATACCCTGCAATTATATATTCTCCACGGGCTTTCCAATAATCTAATGTTATCCA
>JBFMDD010000299.1:0-13618 GCA_040754115.1 bacterium | reverse complement strand
CAGGTAGCTAAGAATTTTGCAGTTTATCAGGTTCAAGGTTCCAGGTTCAGGGTTCAAGGTTACTAAGCGATAAAGATTAAATATCAAATCCTGACAAACAGCTAAGCAAATCAACTCAGGAGCACACTCCCAACCCTGAACCTTGAACCGGGAACCCTGAACGGTTACTTTTTACCTCTATCAGGGATTTTGAAGTGGGTGTTATACTCAACACCGTTACAAATTGCGATTTTAGAAACGGCTCACTTTAGCGTGAAAGCTTGCGGTTAAAAAATGAATATGAAATTAGAAATTGGGGAAAGAAGTGAAGACTTAATTTCTAATTTCCAATTTCTAATTTCCAAAAGAAATCACAGGGAAAACGATGAAAATAAACCATCCCTAAATAGCTCAGTTAATGGCAATGTCCAGTATATTCTTACTATATATTCAACAGGATTAAACTGATTTAACAGATTTTATATCTGTTAAATCGTTGTATATTATATACTTATCAACTTAGAAACTATTGTTATTCTATGTGGAGTGGTTTATTCCCTGTTGAGAGAAAAGTATGTTCAGTATACTCAGTGAACAGTGAGCAATGAACATACTGATTACTGAACATACTGACTACTGATCACTTTTAATCAAAGTAAAAGAAATCTTTCAGAGTCCATATTAGACGCTTTGCTTGATCTTCGATTCTGCGGAAAGAGGAACTTATTAAACATGATAGTAGCTACGCCAGTAATTCAGAATGTCCTCAATTGTATTTTCAAATGGTATGGTAGGTTGCCAACCTGTTTTTTCTCTAAACTTAGTTGCATCCCCTAATAATATTTGTACATCAGAAGGACGCATACGAACAGGGTCTTCTTTTATCTCTACCTTTACAGTAGAAAGAGAAAGTAATATATCTAATACCTCTTTTATTTTAAATACCTTTCCAGAACAAATATTGTATACATCACCCGGATCACACTTTTCAAGTGATAGCCAATATCCCTTAGCCATATCTCGCACATCTGTAAAGTCTCTTTTTGCCTCAAGATTACCTACATAAATAATAGGCTTTTTCAATCCCTTTTCTATCTCAGCAATCTGCTTAGCAAAATTTGATTCTACAAACACCTCGCCTCTTCGAGGGCCACTATGATTAAATCCCCTTGTCCTAACAATATAAAGTTTATAACTCATATAATATTGATAACCTAATAAATCATGAGCTACCTTACTTACACCATACGGACTTAATGGTCTTAGTGGATTAGTTTCTTTTATAGGCACTTCATCTTCATAGACCATTCCATACTCCTCAGAAGAACCAGCAATTTGAATTCTTGTTTCAAGTAGGCCAGCCTTACGCACCGCCTCAAATATATTTAATGTACCTATGATATTAGTAGTCAGGGTTTCAGCAGGTGCAAGCCATGAGGTAGGAACAAAGCTTTGAGCAGCAAGGTGAAATATTTTGTCAGGTCTTACTTCTTCAATACAATTGGTTACAGATGATGCATCTCGTAGGTCACATTCGATTAATGTTATCTTATCTTCAATATGTTCAATATTTTCCATTCTACTACGCCATCTTCTAATTCCAAAAATCTCTATATCTCCTCTTTCAATCAAAAGCTCAGCTAAATAACTTCCTGCAAATCCTGTAATACCAGTAATAAGACATCTTTGTGTCATAATTTAATACCTCCCTTGATTTGATAAGAACGCTCTCGGATAAAATTGAGGGTTGATTTTATTAGCCCTTCCAAACAGACAATCTTCTTTTCACCCCCACCGAAGGAACAAGGATCAAGGTACAAGGAACAAGATTACTCTACCTTGCTCCTCGATCCTTGAACCTTATTTTTATCCGAGAATCTACTTGGTAATTGGTTAAATGGTTAAATAGTTATCAATCACCAGTTACCAGTTACCCAGTATTTAATTTCTCAACTATTTTCTTAACTTCCTCTGCCCTTTCTTTGGGGCATACAAATGTAGCCTCATTAGTATTTACTACAATCAAATCAGAGATTCCAATTGTAGCAACTAATTTTTCCTCTGCCATGATAATACAATTTTGAGTATCAATTCCTATATGTTTACCTAAGATTACATTTTTATTTTCATCTTTAGGATACATTCTTTCTAAAGCCTTCCATGAGCCAACATCATCCCATGTAAAATTTCCTTCAATCATCAATATATTTTTAGCCTTTTCCATTATCCCAAAATCTATTGAGATATTCTCTACATGTTGATAGAATTCCTCTAATTTCATCTCATTTATAGAATCAATTTTCATTAATTCTGAATATAATTCAGGCATCAGTTTAGAAAAGGCATCAAGGATTACTTCTACATGCCAGATAAACATACCACTATTCCATAGGTAGCCTCCTTTTGATAGGAATTCTTTTGCTGTATTCAGCTCAGGCTTTTCTCTAAAAGCACTCACTTCATAAATAGAAATACCTTCTTTTGTAGCTACTTTCTTCCCGACTTCTATGTAACCATATCCTGTTTCAGGTCTTGTAGGTTTAATACCGAAGGTGACAAGATTTTCTTTTTTTTGAGCTATTTCACAAGCAATAGATAATGTTTTTAAAAACTTATCATTATCTGGGATAAAATGGTCTGCTGGCAAAACTGCCATGACCGGATCTTTATCTTTATTTTTTAGATATAAAGATGCTAATGCAATTGCAGGAGCGGTATTTCTGCGCATAGGTTCTGCCAGGATATTATCTTTTGTAAGAGTAGGGACAGCAGATAGAATTTTGTCTCCCATATTTTTATTTGTAACTATTAATATCCTTTCTTGGGGAATCAAGGTAGCAATTCTATCAATGGTCTCCTCTAATAATGTTTTTTTACCTGTAATTGATAATAATTGTTTTGGAGTATCTGGCTTACTCTTTGGCCAAAATCGCTCCCCAAATCCACCAGCTAAGATTACACCATATATCATTTATCCTACTTCCTTAATCTTCAACTGCTCAACATACAATTTGCGTATATGTAAAAATATCTCATGATAAACTTCTGTTTTATAATCAGGATATGTCCACTCCCAAGTCTGAAATCTTCCTGATTTAAATCGTAGCGTTACCTCTGCATAAATTCCATCTCTGAGATAAATACGATGTTGATAGTCTTTGGTGGTAGCTAAAACCAACTTTGAAAGTGAGATATATCCTGGGTCAAGATTAATCTTTCTTCTTGAATCAATAGCTATCTTCTCTTCAATTTCATTAGTATATATTTTAATATCTGCAAGTTTCTCCGGGTCAATTAAGTCCTCAAAACTAATAAATTTTCTTTTAAGATTTGTCCCCATCTCTTCACAATAATAATCCGTAGTATCAAAAGGTAAGATCTGACTCATAAAGTCAATATTACCAAATCTATCTTTTAATCTATCCTGTGCCATATGAAATAATTCTTCTGAGGTAGAAATCATTCCTACTATTAACTTCACTAACTTTGGTTTTTTAATCTTACCCATTTTAAAATTGGTGATTGGTAATTGGTAATTGGAAGTTATTTAACCAATTACCCAATTAAAAGTCTAATAAAGAGTTATCCTCCCTTCGTTCTGGAATATCTGGTGGTAAAACTATCTGTCCGCCTGCCCTGAATTCACAAGTCTGTAAGTTATAAATCCAGTCATAATCTTCAGGCAAGACACACTTTTCAATAGGTAACGGTGAATCAACTAAATGAATTGTATTTCCTTGCGTAATAGGATTTATTGGAAACTCATCATGAAAATAAGGTCCATACTCTAATTTTTCTTTATTTGCTCCAGTTGCTTTAGTTAATCCATATCTATCTGTGCGTTGAAGCAATTGATTAGCCACATCTTCACCACGCGTATATGAAATCTGCTTTTTAGTATTCTCATCCCATATAGATCCTAATTTGGCTTTATGATGATGTTGTCCGTTATATACAAGGATTGTGGTACGGATATCATTTAAAATATGTCTGAGGTCAGAAATTTTATCCTTTATTGGTTTACTAAAAATGGCTTTTCTCTCATGCTTCTTTTTTACAGGTTGAGATTCTACCTCTTTAGTTGCATAAAATCCTACTGGGAGCTCGTTTACCATAGTATATCCAACAATAGCATCTTTAGTCTTAATCATTAAATATCCTTCAAACATTTGGCTGGTTTCTTTGAAATTGATAAAGAAGGTGAGCTTATGGTCAGGAATATCAGGATTAAGATGTCCAGTGCATCCTTTGACTTGATAGGTATCTTTTCCCTCAATATCAATATATGTTCCTTTAAGATTGTAATCCTTTTCATTTTGGTAAGAGATTAACTGTAAAGTTCCTTTTGACCCATCGATAATCATATTATAGCTACCATAAAAATCTGATAGTTGAACACCAGCTTGTGTAACAGAAGCATTAATTATTAAAGCATATGAGAGGAGAGATATTTTCTTTATCATCTTTGAGCTCCTATTTTTTCATCAATTTCCATGGATGTTTCTTTAGGTCAATGGTTAGTTCTTCTATATTTTTGGCAGCATTTGCCAGATTATCTGCTACTTCTTTATCTGATAGTAATTTACCTACCGCTCCTTCTCCATTTTCTATCTTTTGAAGTATATCTTGAATAGAATCTAATGCGTTACTTAGTTCCACAAAGGTAGTAGTTATCTCTTTTTTTGTTCCAGTAATGGCGTTATCTAAATTAGCTAAGCATTTGTTTAATTGAATAGCAGATTGTTTAAGTTTTTCCGTTGTAATTCTAAAATCATCACAATTCTCTTTAATTATTTTTCTTAATGATGTGGAGATACTATGTAAATCTTCAATAGTAGAGCCAATATCATCTTTATTTTCCAATAATAATTCATTTAGAGTAGTAGTAAAAGCAGCAGTATTTTTAATAATCTTATCAAACTCTCTCCATGATTCTTCTCCTCCTAACAATTTATCCATAAAAGCAACTATCTTTTCTGATTTATAGACTACTGCCTCTGTTCTACTAAGCATCTCTTCTACATTGACAGGATTTATTCCTTGAATTGTAGTTCCTGGTTTAAGGATTTCCCCTTGAGGTGTGCCAAGAGTAATCTCAACATACTTTTCTCCAACAATACCTAATGAATTTATTGTTACCCTCGAATCTGTTCTAATTTTAGCAGTTGATTTTAATTTTAATGTAACTTTTATCCTTTTGTCAACTAATGCTAAATCTTTTACCTCTCCAACTTCCATTCCTGCTAATCTCACAGGAGCTCCAGTATCAAGACCACTAACATAATCAAAATATACTTGTATGGTATATCCTTTTTTGAAAAGATATGTTCCACTTGCAGCTACAATTAATATACCTAAGATTGTCAATGCAATAGCCACCATAATGCCTATTTTTAATTCAGCATTTGCTCGCATCTATATATCTCCTTTTTGTGAAGTAGCAAGTAGAGAGAATCAACTGTAAATCTTTTCCTCTACTCTATACTCATTGGTCCTGTATCAGCTCCAGTAATGAATTGTTTAACAATAGGATTTTTAGTATTTTTTATTTTCTCTGGAGTTCCAATTTCAATAATCTTTCCATCATAAAGCATAGCAATTCTATCTGCCACATGGTATGCAGAAACCATATCATGAGTAACAACAATAGAAGTTAATGACAATTTTGATTGTAAATCCTTAATCAATTCATTAATAGCAGTAGCCATGATGGGGTCTACGCCAGTAGTTGGTTCATCATAGAGTATAATTTCTGGGTCCATAGCAATAGCTCTTGCTAATCCAACTCTTTTTTTCATGCCACCACTTAGGTCACAAGGCATCAAGTTTTCTATCCCAGATAGGCCGACCAGCTTTAGCTTTTCTGAAACTATCTTTGAAATAGTCTCATTATTTAGCTTGGTATGTTCATCCAGAAAAAAGCCAACATTTTCTCTCACTGTTAGAGAATCAAACAATGCAGCACCTTGAAATAACATCCCAAATTTCATTCTAACTTCATTTAATTTGCTTTCACTAAGTTTTGCAATTTCATTACCAAAAACTTCTACTTTGCCTTTATCCGGTTTGATGATACCAATGATATGTTTCAATAACACACTTTTACCACATCCACTTCGTCCAATAATGACAAGTATTTCGCCTTTGTTTATCTGAATATTAAGTCCTTTTAATACCTGATTTTCCCCAAAACTCTTCCATAAATCAGTTATAACAATCATCCTAAAAACCCTTTATAAAATATGTTCAAGTGAGATAGTAAAAACTGATCACTGTTGACTGAACATACTGATTACTTTTAAAAGAGCAGTACAGTCAGGAAATAATCCATTACTAGGATAAGCACAATAGAAATAACGACTGAGGAAGTAGTTGCCTTTCCTACTCCTTCTGCACCACCAGAGGTATTGAATCCTTTGTAGCAACTTACTACAATAATCATTGCACCAAAGAATATAGTTTTTATCAATCCACATATTATATCATGTGCAGATAAAAAGTCAAGTGTTTTATTAATATAAATGCGATGGCGAATACCAAACTGCCATACGCCAATCATGTAGCCGCCAAACATACCAATAAAATCAGCAAAGATAGTAAGTAAAGGTACCATGATAATAGCGGCTAAAAATCTTGGTGTAGCTAAATATTTAATAGGATTAACAGCTAATGTATGAAGTGCATCAATTTGTTCTGTTACTTTCATACTACCTATTTCAGCCGCAGTAGCAGAGCCAATTCTTCCTGCGACTATAATTGCGGTTAATACAGGCCCTAATTCCATTACCATTGCAGCACCTACTAAACTACCAGTGTACATCTCTAATTCAACTAATTTAAACTGAAGATATGCCAGATGGGCTAAAACCATACCAACAAATAATGACATAATACTTACTATTGGTAAGGTGTTTACTCCAATTTGAACTAATTGGTTTATGGTATATTTGGGTTTAAATGGCGGTTTAAATATTTGGAGGATAATTTGAGGCACTAAAAGGCTCATCCCCCCTATTTCCTGGAAGAAATAGCAAATTCTCTTTTTCATTTATTCTTCTATCCTGGCAAGATTTTCAAATCTGGTATATTTTTTTACAAAGGCTAATTTTACAGTTCCAACAGGTCCATTACGTTGTTTACCAATGATTATTTCCGCTATCCCTTCATTTTCAGGCGTAGGTCTGTAATATTCTTCACGATAGACAAATGCAACTAAGTCTGCATCTTGTTCAATAGCACCTGATTCGCGTAAATCAGACAATTGTGGTTTTCTATCACTTCTTTTTTCTACCTCTCGTGAGAGTTGAGATAAAGCTATTACTGGAATATTTAACTCTCGAGCTAAAGATTTCAATGAGCGTGATATTTCTGATATTTCCTGCTGACGATTATCAACTTGCATCCTTCCTTGAACAAGTTGTAAATAATCTACTACAATTAGACCTACATTATATTTTGCCTTCAGTCTTCGTGCCTTAGCTCTTATTTCTAAGATTGAAATAGCAGGGGTATCATCGACATAAATAGGTGAATCTGCTAACACACCTGCTGCGGTAGTAAGTTTAGGCCAGTCAGCCTCTCCTAAGTAACCTGTTTTTAATTTATGGGCATCTACTCTCGCTTCTGCACATAACATTCGTTGAACTAACTGTTCTTTACTCATCTCTAAGCTAAACATCCCAATAGGAATTTTTTCTCTACTACCCGCATGCTGAGCAATATTTAATGCCAGAGATGATTTACCCATCGAAGGTCTTCCTGCAATAATTATTAAATCTGATTGATGAAATCCAGAAGTAAGGGTATCTAAATCAACAAAGCCACTAGGTATTCCTGTTACACACGCCTTTTTTGCGTAAAGCTGCTCAATCATCTCAAAGCTATCATGCAACATTTCGCCAATATGTACAAAATCACGGCTTATCTTACGCTGAACTATGTTAAAAATTAACTGCTCTGCTTTATCTAATAATTGTGCTACATCTTCAGTTGGCTGATATGCCATAGAGGTTATCTCAGTGGCGGCTGATATGAGCCCTCTTATTACTGCTTTTTCATTAACAATTTTAATATAATATTCTACATTAGCTGCGGTAGGAACACTATTTAAAATAGTGGTAAGGTATATTGGTCCACCAATATTACCTAACTCACCTTTCTTTTTCAATTCATTAGTTAATGTAACTAAATCTACAGGCTCATTTCTCTCAAATATATCTAACATAGCACTATAAATCTTGCGATGTGTAGTCTTATAAAAGGCATCTTCAGATAAAGTCTCAACTGCTTTACAAATAGCCTCTTTATCCATTAACATCGCTCCTAAGACAGATATCTCTGCCTCTATAGATTGTGGTTGAATTTTTTCAGCTATTATTCCTGGTACACTCATTTAAATCCCCTCCCTTTTTAAGTAAGAACACTTTCGGATAAAATTGAGCGTGGATTTTATTAGCCTTCCAAACAGCCAATTTTCTTTTCACCCCCACCGAAGGAACAAGGATCAAGGATCAAGGTACAAGGAACAAGATTACTCTACCTTGCTCCTCGATCCTTGAACCTTATTTTTATCCGAGAATCTACAAGTAATAACGCTCTCGGATAAATTTGAGCATTGACTTTATTGGCCTTCTTGAACAGCTAATTTCCCCTTCACTCCCAAACTTAATTAATAATTAACAATTCACAATTAACAATTTACAATTATTTGTCAAATTAAAACATTAAAATTGAAATTGATAATTAGTGGTTAACCTTAACCTTTTATCCGAGAACCTTCAAGTAATTAGGTAATTATTTCCCACCTCCTTTTTCCTTTACTACTCTAATACTTACTTGCGTATCTACTTCCTTATGGAGTTTAATATGGATGGTATACACTCCTAAGAGTTTTATTGGTTGCTGGAGATCAATCATTTTCTTATCAACAAAAAAATTTTTTTTAGCCAGTGCTTCAACAATATCCTCTTTAGTTACTGAGCCAAAAAGTTTATTTCCTTCACCTGCTTTTCGAGTAATTGTTATAGCAACATTTTTAAGTCTTTGGCTGAATTCTATTGCACTTTCTTTTTCTTTTTGTGCAAAAGCAGCTATTCTTTTTTTCTCTTCTTGTAGTTTTTCTAAGTTAATTTTTGTTGCAGGTACTCCTAGTCCTTTTGGTATTAAAAAATTCCTTGCATATCCTTGCGCAACATCTTTAATATCCCCTTTTTTACCAATGCCTGAAATATCAGTTTTTAAGATTACTTGCATAAATCTTACCTTTTATAAAGAGTGGGAAAGAGAGATTTATTTGCCCACTTTCTCATTTTCCCTACTAATTCCATAATCGCTATCTCTACTTTTCTTACACCAACGCATTAGCTATCTGAAGTTGTGTAAGTAACGAGAAACAGCCATGCTGATTTTGTTGGCACGATGAAAATAGGGTTCAAGGGACAACCTTTAAATCCTTAAACCTTGCAACCCTTAAACTTTGCGCTTTCATGACACCACAAGTGGTGTCACTCCAAGATTTTTTCTCTGCGAACTCTTGCGTCTCTGCGGTGAAATCTATTTTCAGGAGAGATGGAGAGAGTGAAAAGAATCATCAAATCACAAGCACTATAAATCAAACGAATTGAAGCAAAATTTATTCTACTGTATATGGTAAAAGGGCTACATTTCTTGCTTGTTTAATAGCCTTACTTAGCATCCGTTGATGTTTGGCACAATTTTTGGTAATTCGTCTATGTAATATCTTCCCTCGTTCAGATATATATCTTCTTAGCCCATCAACATCTTTGTAATTAAGCTCTTTTCTCTTATCTATACAAAATTGGCATCTTTTGCGTCGTTTTTTAAGGTCTGTAAGTTTCTTTGGAGTTGGTTTTTTCTTAAACATACTCTATAAGTCTTTTCCTCCTTTAAAAAGGTACATCTTCTTTTTCATTTTCTGTAATAGTGTTTTGAGGTTCATTCACCATTTCTTCTGTTTGTTCTTCTCCTGCTGGCTTAGGACCTCCTAAAAAGACTACTCTATCTGCTACTACTTCTATAGTACTTCTTTTTTGCCCTTCTTGATTTTCCCAAGAGCGTTGTTGGAGTCTACCCTCTACTAAGACAGCCCTACCTTTACTTAAATACTGATTGCATGTCTCTGCTTGCTTACCCCAAACTACAATTGGAATAAAACTTGTCTCTTCACGCCGCTCCCCTGTTTGAGTAGTATAATTCCTATTAATAGCAACCGTAAAATTTGTTACTGGTTGACCAGTTGGAATATATCTTAGCTCTGGGTCACGCGTTAAATTACCCGCTAATATCACACGATTATAATTTGCCACTATTTTTCTTCCTCCTTTAATTCTTTTACTTCTTTTTCCTCTTTTACAGATGGTTCAGGTATGGGTGAAGTTGATTTCTGAGTAAGAAATCTTAAAACAATATTAGAGAGTTTCATAATACCTTCATATCCTTTGATTGAAATAGGGTCTATCTCTAACTTTACTAGGTAATAAATTCCTTCATTTTTATGGTCAATAGGATAGGCTAATCTCTTTAAACCTAGTCTTGTTACCTCTTTAATTCCTCCTCCACCATGTTTTGCAACTACTTTTTCTACCTTCTTAAGTAACTTTTCCACATCCTCTTCTTTTGTTTTCGCATCAACAATTAGCATACATTCATAAAATCTCAATTTTCATTCATCACCTCCTTTTGGCGTTTAGCTTCATCTTGTGCAGTTAAAGTTGCACCTAATACAAGTGCGGCTAAACTAATCAACACCCCATATCCACCATCCTTGTGCACTTCCGGAACATCTTCTAATGCATGCACAATTCTATGGAAATCTTCTGCCTCCTCAATTGTAAATCTCGCACCTGCTAAACACATATCTCTATATTTCCACAATCTTTGACCTTCTTCCTTAGTAATAGGATTACTCTTCTCTATTCCCAACTTTATTGCGTTATTGAGGAAATTAGCATGACTACTACTATAAGATTTGTAAAGAGTAGCTTGCTCATCTGGCAAAATAAGTTTTGAGCGAACTAAAGCCGTCATTATCGTTTCATTAACTTTTAACATATCCTTTATAATCTCAACCACTACATTTATAATTCCATCTCTTCTATCCATCCGATGTTCCATATCAATGAATTTTCCTTCCATCCAATGTTCCAGAGCCAGGAATTTTCCCTCCATCCGATGTTCAAAATCCAGGAATCTTTTGTCTATAGCTACGAATTTCTTCTCTATAGCCACAAATTTTCCCTGCAACCACCATGCACCCGCTATTCCAGTTGCAAGGATAGTAACTATAACTCCAAATGAGCCAATCCAATCTAATATAGTCATGGTTTTATCTCCTATGTTGGATAAAGTATATCAAAAAATCAGGTATATGTCAATTATAAAATATAAAAAAATTTAAGGATGAAATTTAAAGGTAACTACATCTCCATCACAGATGATATATTCTTTACCCTCCTGCTTGATTTCGCCCATTTCTTTTGCTCTTCCCCAGGAGCCTATTTCTTTTAATTTATCAAATGGGATAACCTCAGCACATATAAATCCCTTTTCCATGTCAGTATGTATCTTTCCAGCAGCCTTTGGAGCTAATGTATTTTTTTCAACAGTCCATGCACGGAGTTTTTTATTAGCCAATGTAAAGAAGGTAATGAGATTAAGAGCTTTATATCCTATTTGTGCTAACTTTTCTAATCCAGATTCTTCCATTCCAAGTTCTTGCCGTAGCTCTTGTGCTTCTTCTCCTTCAAAATCTTCTAATAGTTCTACTTCTAATAGAGCATTTAATGTAAGTACTTCTACACTATCTCTTAATGCTCTTCGTCTAATCTGCCCAATCAATTCATCTGGTGTATGGTCATTAATATTGGCAACATAAATTATAGGTTTAGAGGTTAAAAGTCCATATCCTTTTACAAATTCCTTTTCTTTTTCTTCAATTTTCAATTCTCTAACAGGATTTTCATGGTCTAAGTGAGCCTTAAGTTTATCTAAAACTTCCATTTCTTCATTATAAATTTTATCTTTTGATTTAAGATGTGGTTTGATTTTATCTATTCTTTTTTCAACTATCTCAATATCTTTAAGTATTAATTCTATATTTATTACATCAATATCTTTTTCAGGACAAATCTCCCCCGCTACATGGGAGACATTTTGATTTGCAAAACAACGAATAATATGTATTAACCCATCTACTTCTCGAATACGAGCTAAGAATTGATTCCCTAATCCCGCTCCCTTACTTGCTCCACGAACTAACCCTGCTATATCAATAAACTCAATAGTAGTAGGGATTACCTCAACTGCATTAATTAATTCTGACAATTCATTTAGTCGCACATCTTTTATGCTTACCATACCAACATTGGGGTTTACAGTACAGAAAGGAAAGTTTTCTGCTGGTACATGTAGTTTAGTCAATGCGTTGAAAAGAGTCGATTTACCTACATTAGGCAGTCCTATAATTCCTAAGCTAAATCCCATTTAAAATTCCTTTAATAATATATCGTAACCGTTCAGGGTTCCCGGTTCAATGTCCAGGGTTGGGGGTGTGCTCCTGAGTTGATTTGCTTAGCTGTTTGTCAGGATTTGATATTTAATCTTTATCGATTAGTAACCTTGAACCCTGAACATGGGAACCTTGAACCTGATAAACTGCAAAATTCTTAGCTACCTGAGCGGCTACAATATATCTTTATCCGATACCTTCTTATCAAGGACAATAATATTAATTCTTCTGTTTTGAGGGGAATAGGGATCTTCATCAATCGGCTGGAATTGACCATATCCTGCCACCGAAAATCTTGATTGGTATTTTTTTAGCTTCTCTTCTCCAAAACCTCTTTCTTTAGCATGATTAATAAAATAATGTAATATGTTAGTTGCCCTTGCAGTAGATAACTCCCAATTAGACCTAAATTTTTCACTTTTAATAGGAGTTGCATCTGTATGCCCTTCAATGATAACTTTATTGGGGAGTATTTCAAGGGTTTTAGCCACCTTATCCAAACTTGCATGAGCTTCTAATTTTACTTCATCACTACCTAAATCAAAGAATAATGAATCATGATAGCTAACTACTAAGCCGCTCTTAGTTTTTTTAGTAACTATTTTGCCTTTACCTACTTCATGAGGTATACTTTGGATTAATTTCTTTTTTATAATAGCTGTTGGGAGAATAGGTAAGTTTCTTACTCCTTCTATAGCAGTTCTTTGTGGTGACATCTCGCCGCCTCCACTTCCAGGTGCAATAGTTTTTCCTGGTCCTTCGCTTTTGAAGATAGAAAATACGCGTTCAAAAGCCTCTGCCATGGCAGCTTGTGTAGGACCACTTTCTTGAGAGGCAGATGCTAAAATAATAAACAAACCTAACAGTAGCGTAATCATATCCGCATAAGTAATCAGCCATCGCATACCACCTGCTGTTTCTAATGCTTCTCCTTTTCCCTCACCACCTTTTTTCTTTTTCCTTGCCATTTTTTAACTCTCCTATCTATAATCCTTAAATCGGCGAGTGACCTCTTCTCTATACCTTTAACCACTTGATATATAAATACTTAACTCATTAAAAAATCTGCAAATTTTTTAACAAAAATACTTGACATTGGTCTCCTCCTATGCT
>JBFMDD010000298.1:0-8271 GCA_040754115.1 bacterium | reverse complement strand
TAGCATAGGAGGAGACCAATGTCAAGTATTTTTGTTAAAAAATTTGCAGATTTTTTAATGAGTTAAGTATTTATATATCAAGTGGTTAAAGGTATAGAGAAGAGGTCACTCGCCGATTTAAGGATAATATTGTGTTATAAGAGAGTAGAAAGTAGCGAGAAATGAAGAAGGTTATATTCTTAACTATTTTTATAAGTTTGATAGATTTACCTGCTTTTGGAGAAGGTGTATTAACTAAGTTTGACTCTGTTAATTCATCTATGTCTTGCAGAGTTGATATTGCTCCTTTAAAAATCAAATCTATTGATGGATATGAAGCAGTAAAGTCTCCTGATTGTTATCAATCTACTGAAGTGGGTAAACCAGGTCTTCCTGTTCGCAGCTTTTTTGTACTCTTACCTCCAAATACCACTATCAAAGATATTGCAATTACATCCATCGAACAAATAGAGTTAGAAGGTGAATATAACATTAAACCTGTTTTGCCTCCTATTCCTATTTCTAAAGGGTCTAAAAACACTCCCCCAATATCCCAATCTGAAGATTTTTATCCAGAGAAGATTTTAAAGATTAATTCTATTCAGAAGTTACGAGGCTACACTATTGCCTGCATATCTGTTTTTGGCGCCTGCTACAATCCTAAAACTAAAACATTAATCTGGAATAAGCAAATAAATTTCAAACTAAATCTTACCCCATCTAAAATAAAGGATATTAGTCCTAAAGTTAGAGGGATTAGAGAAGATGAGGAGTTAGTAAATAAATTAGTAGTTAATCCAGAATTAACATCTGCCTATGGTCTAAGACTAAAACCATTAGAAACCTCTTCTACCTACACTTATGTCATTATCACTGGTGAAACTTTACTCACTGCCTTCCAACCATTACTTAATTTTAAGATTAACCAAAAGGGACTTACGGGGACAATTGCTACTACCCAGTGGATATATGCTAATAATAATTATCAAGGTGATGAAATGGAAAAGATCAAGGCTTTTATTACGGATCATTACATGAATTATGGAACTCGTTATGTCCTTTTAGGTGGTGATGTTGATATTATTCCATATCGTGGGGTATATGCATGGGTAAGTGGTGCGGCAGCACTTAAAACAGAAGAGTATGAAGATAAAAATATCCCCTGTGACCTTTATTATGCCTGCTTTGATAATGAGTGGGATTGGGATACAGATGGAGATGAAATTTATGGGGAATTAAATGAGGATTATATTGACTTGATGCCAGAGGTCTATATTGGAAGGGCGCCGGTGAGTAATTCAGCAGAGGCCACTAACTTTGTTAATAAAATCATCACATGTGAAAATTCACAGGATGACTATCTCTATAAAGAGCTTTTAGTCGCCTATAAACTTGATGAAAATAATGATGGTAAAAAAATTATGGAAGAGATTGCTGCATCTTATACCCCAACACCACCATACACTATTTATAGAGAGTATCAATCCGACGGTAAAGGAGATAAAAGTGCTGTAATTAGTTTGCTTAATTTGGGTGTAGGACTTGTAGCTCACGCTGGTCATGCCAATCATCAGATACTTCAATCAAATCCATGTATAAATATAAGTGATATTAGAGCACTTGTAAATGGAGATAAGACATTCATCTTTAACACCATTGGCTGTATTGCTGGAGATTTTAGTCAAACAGATTGTATAGGAGAGGAGATGATTTTAAACTCAAATGGTGGTGCAGTTGCCTTTGTTGGCAATTCAAGGTATGGCTGGTATGAGGAAACTGATGTAAAATTATATAGCGGTGAATACCAAATAGAATTCTTTAAAAAATTCTTTAAAGAAGGATATACCCATATCGGTGAAACACTGGGTAGAAGTAAAATGGAATTTATAGGAAAGTGCTATACACATAGCCCTTACCGCTGGATAATGTTCTGCCTGAATTTATTAGGAGACCCAGCAATGGAATTTCATGCACCAAAAGAAATCTTTTGGATTGACCATACTATTAAAGAAGTAATTGATACGCCAGGAACGATAACTGATTTAATTATTACACTCAAAAATTTAACAGATGGGACGATTACAGGAGTAGTTGGAACATTAACTACTACTGATGAGTATATTTCTATTGTTAAAGGCACTGCTACATTTGGGAATATACCTTCTAATGCGACAGCTACCAATTCCAGTAATCCATATAAAATAATGGTTAATTCAAATTGCCCTTCAGTACATAATGCTTATTTTAGTCTAAAAATAGGTGGTCAAGGAGGATATGAAAATAGTGATAAGTTTTGGGTAAAGATAAATCTGAAGGTAGATGGTCTAATTAAAGTTATCCATTTCCCTAATCCATCCTATCCTGATGAAGGAGATGTGCTTAAAATTGCCAATATCCCACTAAATTCTAATCCTAAAGTATATATCTATAATTTAGCAGGTGAATTAATTCGCACATTAGATGAAGAAGGGACCGAAATAAAAAAATATCCAGCTTCAGAAGAAGCCATTTGGAATGCAAAAAATGAGGAAGGTAAAGAGGTTAGCTTTGGAGTCTATATCTACATCCTTAAATGTGATGTTGGAATGAAGAAAGGTAAGATAGCCATTATTAGGTAAATGGTAATTAGTTACCAGTTACCATTTAATTAGTACCGTGTTGGATAAATTATGCAACAATATTCTTCCCGAACAAGTTCGGGCTTCCATACCTATCTGTGGTTGGATGCCTCAACTTGTTGAGGACTTTCTTGCAAAACTTCTCCAACAGAGTACTAGTTACCAGTTACCAACCAAAAAGGAGGACAGAGTGAATAGAAGAGTATTAGTTTTTATTGGATTATTAACTTTTTTAATTAATAATCCAGCATTTGCAGTAGGGCAAGGCGAGAATTGTGCCTCTTTCCTTAAGATTGCAGTTGGACCCAGGGCAGTTGGAATGGGTGAGGCATTTGTAGGGGTAGCAGATGATGTTACTGCTATCTATTGGAACCCTGCTGGGCTATCTCAAATTAATATCCGCCAGTTTATCTTTATGCATAATCTATGGTTTGAAGATATAAATCACGACTTTATTGGAGTCACTGTACCATGGAAAGAGGAACAGGTTTTGGGGTTTGGGATAATAGGATTGTTCATAGATAATTTAGAGAGAAGAAGAGATGAGAATGATTTAATTCCAATAGGTACTTTTAAAGCTACGGATCAGGCTTTTATCATCTCCTGGGCAGATAAAGATGTGGGGATAAGTATAAAATTAATCTCTCAAGAAATAGACGATAAAAAGGGTACTGGATTAGCATTTGATCTTGGTTGGTTACATCAATTACGAGAGGATATTAAAATAGGTCTCGTACTCCAGAATTGGAATGAGATGGAAGAATTGAAGATTTACAAAAAAAAGTTTAATTATCCTGCTCTCATCAGGACGGGCATTTCATATAAAAAAGATAACCTGCTATTAGCTATAGACCTTTATAAACCTTTTGATAACAAACTCAGTATACATCTTGGATTAGAGAAAAAAATCTATGAAAAATTCTTAGTAAGATGTGGCTATAGATATAAATTGAAGAAAATAACCAATGAGTTCCTATCTGGGATAACATTAGGTTTTGGGTATAAATTTAAAGAGGTTTACCAATTAGACTATGCCTATGTTCCTTATCAAGATTTAGGCGATACCCACCGCATGTCTATCATGATAAGATATTGAAAAAAACATTGATTTTTGGAATAATGTATGTTATACTCAACACCGTTACAAATTGCGATTTTAGAAACGGTTCACTTTAGCGTGAAAGCTTACGGTTAAAAAATGGAGTTGAAATTAGAAAGTAGAAATTAGAAATTGGGGAGAGCAGTGAAAGTTTAATTTCCAATTTCTAATTTCAGCGTTCCATGAACAATTCCTAAAATCCAAAAGAAATCACTGTGAAAACGATGAAAATAAACCGTCCCTAAATAGCTCAGTTAATGGCAGTGTCCAGTATAATATAAAAATAGTTGGATGAAATTCCATCTGATATTTGTGGAGGTGATAGGTTTATGTTAAAGGTCAAAGATTTTGTCAAATCAGGATTATACAAAGATGAAAATGAGGTTATTCAAGATGCCCTCAGGCATCTGATTCAAATTCATCCAGATTTCAAAATAAAACTTGCTATTGACAGATATAAACGAGAATCAATCTCTGTTGGTAAAGCAGCTAATATCGCTGGCGTAAGTCTGGAACAAATGAAAGATATATTGATTAGCAATGGAATTCAACCACGATTAGGTCCAGAAACTATAGAAGAAGCTGAAGATGAAGTTACTACCCTAAGGAAAGTTTTAGATGGAAGTAATAATTAATAATACCGTACTTTCAAACTTTGCATATGTAAATAGACTTGATTTAATCTTCTCTCTGTTGGGGATAATTTATATCTCATCAGAAGTCCGTCAAGAAATCTTGAATGGAATCGAAGAAAGGTATGATTTTTTAAAAAGGATTGAAGATAAAATCTCGCTTGAGGACAAAGATGGATGGTTCAAACAGACAACAATAAGTAGCAGGGAAGAAAACCAGAGTTTATTATAAATTTGGATTATGGTGAAGCATCTTGTTTAGCAATAGCATTACATCGAAGGTGGCTATTTCTAACTGATGATAAAGATGCTCGTAAATTAGCCCGAAAAGTAGGTGTATTTATCTCTGGAACTTTAGGTATATTAAAGATTGGGGTGGAGCGTGAATTAATTTCTTTAGAGACAGGAAATCAATTACTAAAAAGAATGATGGAAGCAAATTATCGTTCTCCTATAAGAGATTTAACAGAACTTTTTAAAAAGGAAACAAATCAATGAATAAGATTAGTATTATCGGTGCAGGTAATGTAGGAGCGACGACTGCTCTTTTATCCGCTCAAAAAGAATTGGCTAATGAAATAGTCTTAATGGATGTAATTGAAGGATTAGCAGAAGGTAAGGCACTTGATATTTCTCAATCAGGAGCGGTTGAAGGATTTAATACTAATGTTATAGGCAGTTCTGATTATTCTAAAATCTCTGATTCCAATGTAGTTATTATCACTGCAGGCTTTGCCCGCAAACCAGGTATGTCTCGGTTAGACTTGCTTAGTAAAAATGCCAATATTATTAAAGAGATAACATTAAATATAGTTAAGTATGCTCCTAATTCTATCATCATCATGGTTACTAACCCTGTAGATGTTATGACCTATTACGCATGGAAGGTATCTGGGTTTAACTCACAAAGGGTTCTGGGACAAGCGGGGATATTAGATGCCGCTAGATTTTGCTATTTTATCTCACAAGAATTAAAAATTTCTACTCAAAATATTTCTGCGATAATTTTAGGAGGACATGGGGACTCAATGGTGCCATTACCACGATATTCTACCGTCTCTGGAATTCCAATTACAGAATTAATGGATAAAGAGACTATAAACAGATTGGTTGAGCGGACTCGAAAAGGAGGTGGGGAAATAGTAGAATTACTCAAAACAGGTAGTGCTTTTTACGCCCCAGCAGCATCAACTGTACAAATGATTGAAAGTATATTAAAAGATAGAAAGCAGATTCTTCCTTGCTCGGTATATTTAGAAGGGCAATATGGCATCTCAGATATTTATATCGGAGTACCCGCAAGATTAGGCTCAAATGGAGTAGAAGAAATAATTGAACTCAAACTTACTGAAGAAGAATTATCTGCTTTACAACATTCTTCTAAAATTTATAAACAAGGTATTCAAGAACTTCTTTATATCTCTCATTGACACTTATCCCCAGTTCCACAGCAAAGAACCGTGAACCATGGAACTGAGAATCTAAGTTACAAAAATCACGAAACTTTAGAGTATGACGCCCATGTAGTAGGAGTTTCCCAGACCTTTATCTCTTTAAGTTTACACTTATCCAATAATTTCTCTAATTCAATATAGATATATTCAGCAATTACCTCTGCGGTAGGATTTGAATTTAAAAACAGCTTTAATTCATTTAGATCTTGATGGTCTAATGGCTCTATTACCTTTTTAGTCAACTCTTCTAATTCGTCAAAATCAATTACCATTCCTAATCTATCTAATTTATCATTACTAACAATTACTTCTACCTTCCAATTATGTCCATGAGGTCTTGCACATTTACCCTCTTGTCCTATTATCTTATGAGCGGCACAAAACTCATTTTCTACTCTTGCAAGATACATACTCTTTTATCCTTTTCTTTCTAAGATATTTTTCTCACTTACTGAAGGATTGTCCCATTTGGCAATATTTTACGCCCTGTTTCATGTTTTCGAGAACGAAATTACTCAATGATTTATACTCAACACTGTTACAAATTGCGATTTTAGAAACGGCTCACTTTAGCGTGAAAGCTTGCGGTTAAAAATGGATATGAAATTAGAAATTGGGGAAAGAAGTGAAAACCTAATTTCTAATTTCCAATTTCCAAAAGAAATTACAGGGAAAAACGATGAAAATAAACCGTCCCTAAATAGCTCAGTTAATGGCAGTGTCCAGTATATCATAATATTCCTATAAAGTCAATTCTTTTTTAGTCTTTTTAATAAATGCATAAATTTCATCTTTATCCTCAGGTTCAAACCATGAAAATCTTTTTTCTGCCCGAAACCATGTAAGTTGGCGTTTGGCAAAATTGCGCGTTTGTTTTTTTATCATTTCAATTGCCTCATCTAATCTATAATCTCCTCTTAAATAACCAATTATCTGTTTATACCCAACTGCCTCCATCGATATTAAATTCTCATCATAACCCATTTTAAGTAAAGTAGTTACCTCATTTACTAATCCTTGTTTTATCATCTTATCTACTCGCTCATTAATCTGGTGATATAACTTGTCTCTATCTTTGTTTAAACATATCATAATTAAATCATAATTCTTTTTTTGAGTGTTCTGCTTTTGAAGTTGTGATATTGGGATACCTGTTTGATAAAATACTTCTAATGCCCGAATGATTCTCCTTGCATCATTTGGATTTAGTTTTTTTGCCTTTTCTTTATCCACCTGGCATAGTTTGTCATAAAGGTATTTTGAGCCAAATTCTATTGTTTGGAGTTGAAGCTCTTGACGAATGGTAGGGGAAGGAGATGGGGAAGGGAAGAGTCCTGTGATAATAGCCTTAATGTATAAGCCCGTGCCACCTACTAAAAAAGGGAGTTTCCCGCGATGGTGAATATGGTCTATTGTTTCCTCTGTCTTTTCCTTAAATTCAGCAACAGTAAAATTCTCATCTGGGTCAACTACATCTATAAGATGATATGGAATTTCTTTTTGAAGTGATTTATCAGGTTTTGCGGTCCCAATGTCCATATAGCGATATACCTGTCTGGAATCCGCAGAGATAATCTCTCCACCTAATTTATGAGCAATCTCATGTGCTAACTCTGTCTTACCAACACCCGTTGGTCCTGCAATAACAACAAGTGAATTCATAGGCATATTAAACACGATTGGATTCCTAATTACCCAGTTACCTGTGGATACCCAAATGGCATAATATAAAGTGGGGTAAATTTTTTAGGTAAATTTAAGCATCTGATTACCTCTTCATCAATAAAAGCACCAATAACTACCGTTCCTAATCCTAAAGTCTGGGCTATTAAAGATAAATTTTGTCCTGCATGTCCCACTTCCATATGAACATATTTTTCTCCACGACTACCATATCTGAGCGTGGTACGGCTATATTCTCCAGTAATAACAATATTTAGTGGAGCATTTGCAATAAATTCCTGATTAAGTGCAGCTAATGATAAATCTCTTCTTAAATCCCCTTTTTTAATAAGTTCTATGCTGTGTTTTATTGGAAGATAGTGATAGACACCTGGATTTGCTCCTTCTACTATTCCAATTACCGCAAAGATATCTAATGGATAAGTAGCCCCAGCAGAAGGCACAGCCCGTCTAAATTGCTCTGTTATACCCTGTGCTGACCAGAGAAGTTGTGATAATTGTTCCATAGTAAGTGAGGCTTGTGTAAACTGGCGTATTGACTGCCGACGAGCAATTGCCTCCTCTATAGACATCTTTCCTATTAATTTAGGCTTAGGTAATGAAATTATAATAGAAGTATCCATCTTTAGCATAATTATATATTTATAAGTAATAAATGTCAAGAATTATTTATCTCCTCCAGAAATTCCCCAACTTATCTTCCGACGAAGAATAGAGGATTAAGTGGGATTCAAATAATAAAACTTCCCCCTTTCCCCCAAAATTCTTCATTTTGGTTGATTTAGTGTTAATTTTTTTGGAATTCA
>JBFMDD010000297.1:0-6289 GCA_040754115.1 bacterium | reverse complement strand
TCTTTTCTATCCGTTATCTAATTCCCTTCATCTTATCCTTAATTCTCTCCCAAATTTATCAAAATAGCCTTCTTTTTCACCTCCCTCTCCCCTTTTTACTCCGCTACTTGCCGATTTCAGGTTTATTTACTGAACTGATAAGTTTTTTTGAGTGGGAACATTTTAATTTTACCACACTTTTGAATATATGTCAATGAAAAATCGCCTTTTTCGAGATTTAAAATTTAATTAAAAAATTCGTATGTGTTTAGCGTTTCCTTTACTTTTCACCTCCCTTGATGCTTATCATTACCCACAAGTCCAAATACAGTTCATTGACAATTATCAATTAACCATTCACAATTAACAATTAATATTTGATGGTGATAAAATTAACAAAAATGCAAGTAAGTAATTGATTATTTTTCAAGTGGTACAACCACTGCTGTTTGTGTCTTTTGGACACCATCTATTCTCTGGATTTTAGAAACAACCAACTCACCTAATTTCTCTAAATTATCTGCTTGAGCTAAAGCAATGATGTCAAAAAGTCCTGTAACGGCATCAGCACTTTTGATACCGGGAATGCTTCTAATTGTAATACATGCATTTCCTGCTTTACCACCTTCTGCCTCTATCAAAATATAAGCATTTACTGCCATTTTATTTCTCACCTCCTGTAAGAGAATTAGGACTCATCGTCACAGTGCCAATATTGCCTGAATTTTTACCTTCTCACCCCTTCTATTCCAAACCCTCTTTTTAATAACTCCACTATATCCTGATGCTGTTGTAGTACCTCCTGATGTTGCTGGAGTGCCTCTTGACGCTGCTGGAGCAGATGCTGCATCACTTCCTGATGCCGTTGCATCACTTCTTGATGCCGTTGTTCTGCTCTATCATCCATCTTCCTGAATCCTTCATCTAACTTGGCGATTGTTTCATCTATTTTATGTAGAACTGTACCATTCTGCTTTAATATTCTGGACAATAAAATAGATAAATAAGCCCCTACTAATGCAAAATACAAACTAAGCCAAATCTCAATTAAACTCATTATCCACCTCCTTATTAACAATTCACAATTAACAATTAAGGGACGGTTCACTTTTGTTTGAAAGCTTGCGGAAAGAAAAGAGAGTTGAAATTGGAAATTCGAAATTAGAAATTAGGTCTTCACTTCTTTCCCCAATTTCTAATTTCATAGCCATTTTTTAACTGCAAGCTTTCACGCTAAAGTGAGCCGTTTCTAAAATCGCAATTTGTAATGGTGTTGAGTATAATTATTATTTAGTGGCTAATCTTAACCTTTTATCCGAGAGGCTTCCCATAAGTAGCGAGTAGTAGTAAGAACCTATCCAAGAAACCAATGGATGGTTCAACTTGTTGAGTTAGAATGCCAAGAACAAGCTCGGGCTTCCAACTTTTCAGATAGGCCTAAGTAGAGAGATTTTCTTATCCATGTTTTCTTTATTTCTCTCTACTTTCCATCAAATACCACCATGTTATCCCGATGTATTACCTCTTCTCCATATTCATAACCTAATATTTCTTCTATCTGATTAGTTTGTTTGCCTTTTATTTTAACCAGGTCATTTTTTGAATAGTCTACTAAACCTTTAGCTAATTCTTTTCCTTGAGTATCTTTAACTATTACTGCGTCTCCTTCTTCAAATTTACCTTTTATATCCAAAACGCCGGAAGGCAGAAGGCTTTTCCCACTATTTAAAATAGCTTTTTTTGCCCCCTCATCGATTATTATCTCTCCAGAATCTTTCAAGTGATACATTATCCATCGCTTACGACTACTTAATTTACTTTCTTTGGCAACAAAAACAGTTCCCAATCCTTTTCCATTTAAGACTTCTTCAATGATTCCTTCCTTTTTACCATTTAGTATTACAACCGTAGTTCCTGATTGCGTAGCTATCTTAGCTGCCCCAACCTTAGTTTGCATCCCACCAGTCGAAAATTTACTTGTTGTTCCAGTAGCTACTTTTGTTATTTCAGATGTAATATCTTTTACCATCTTGATTAATTTACCTGATTCTGAATATAACCCATCAATATTAGTCAACATTAGCAATAAATCTGCCTCAACCAATTGTGAAACTAAAGCTGCTAATGTATCATTATCTCCAAATTTTATCTCCTCTACTGCAACTGTATCATTTTCATTAATGATAGGTATTATTTTATATTCTAATAATTTTAAGATAGTATTGCAAATATTAATATAACTTTTACGACAGGAAAGGTCATGATGAGTTAATAGAAGTTGTGCAATTGTTTGTTGATATTCTTTAAATAATCTTTCATACACCTCCATAAGTATATTTTGTCCAACTGCGGCGGCTGTTTGTTTTAGAATGATAGTTTGAGGTCTTTCTTTTAATCCTAACCGCTGCATTCCAGCACCAATCGAACCTGAAGTAACAATAATAAATTCCTTACCTGCTTGCCGTAATTTTGCTACATCTTCTACTATCCTTGAAAGATAGACAGTACTTAAACCTCCTTCATCAGTAGTCAATAGACTTGTCCCGATTTTAACAACAATTCGTTTAGCTTTAGAAAAGGTTTTGTTATTTATCATTGGTAATCAATTTAAGTAATTCATCTATTCCTTGTTTCATCAAGGCAGAAATAGGTACTGGTTGAATTCCTAAAGAGGCAAAATACTGCTTTACCTTTTTAAACTTTTCATCTGCGCCTGGTATATCCATTTTATTCACAGCTATAATTTGCCTTTTTTTTATCAACTCTTGACTATATAATTTTAACTCTTCATTTAAGGTATTATATTGAGGAATTGGGTCTTGAGAAATGTCCAATATATGAATTAAAATATTAGTTCGTTCTATATGTCGTAAAAATCTATCACCCAGTCCAACTCCTTTATGAGCCTCTTTGACTAAACCAGGAATATCTGCTACAATTATGGATGTAAATTCATTTAATTTCGTCATACCTAAATTGGGATACAAGGTAGTAAATGGATAATCTGCAATTTTGGGTTTAGCTTTAGATATTTTAGAAAGGAGTGTTGACTTACCAACATTTGGAAAGCCTATTAATCCTACCTGAGCGATTAATTTCAACTCTAGATTTAATATCTTTTTTTCACCCTCTTTACCTTCTTCAGCAAATCTTGGTGTCTGATTTGTAGATGTAGCAAAATGGCTATTTCCTCTTCCACCTGCTCCGCCGTATGCAACTATTATTTCTTGATTATGTTGAATCAAGTCTCCAAGGAGTTCATTAGTTTGGGCATCAAAAACTTGTGTTCCAACAGGAACCTGAATTATACAATCTTTACCATCCTTACCATCGCAATTACTACCTTTTCCGTGAGTACCCTTATATGCTTTGTAATATCGTCTTTTTTGAATGTCAAGCAAGGTTATTAATCCTTCATTAGCACAAATGATTACATTACCGCCTTTTCCTCCATCACCGCCATTAGGTCCACCAAACGGAACATATTTTTCTCGTCGAAAACTTATACACCCATTCCCACCATTACCTGCTTGAACTACTACTTGTGCATGGTCAATAAACATGGCGTTCCTACGCAACAATACTGACTACTTTTCTACCATTTTGCGAGTGGAATTTTACACAGCCACCTATCTCAGCAAATAATGTATCATCCCCCCCTCGCCCTACATTTTGCCCTGGGAAAAATTTTGTTCCGCGTTGTCTGACTATAATCGTTCCACCTTTAACAAACTCACCCGTAGAGCGTTTCATACCTAATCTTCGTCCAGCACTATCACGACCGTTTTTACAACTTCCCATCCCTTTTTTATGTGCCATTTTATCTTAACCTCCTCGTTTTATTAGAAATCAAATCGATGACTAAAGTGTTACATAAGGTTTAACCTTATTCTCTGTTTTCTGTTTTCTGCTTTCTGTTTTCTATCTTTTTACTATTTAGTTTAAAGACAAGAGATTCAATGATATCTGAGAGTAAATCTTCATCGTCTCGCGATTTAATTATAATACCATCTTTGGCTAACATCTTCTTGGTAATATCCATTGCCAAATCTTTTTTGTCCTTGTGGGTAACTTCACCAGTTGAAGTATAAAAGTACTGCTCAGAACCCATTACACCTATCTCTGCCGCCTCTGTGTACTTATCAGTATAGTCTTTTCCAAATCTCCTCTTCACTACACTGGCTAAATAAGCCACAGATAAAGGTAATAAAAAGTTAAGAATTGTACCAATTATTAAAAGTGTGACCAATAATTGTATCATTGAAATTTCACTCATTTTTTCTCTCTCCTTTCTATCAATTTCATATATTTTTTATATTCTTTTTCAATTGCCTTTAATCCTAAAACCAGTGTTTCTAAAACAGCATCTGTTAGCAATTGAATAGACTCTTGCTTTATTTCCCTTATTCTAACTTTGAGATATCCTTTTTTTTTATTTATATCTAACTTTATCTTTACATATTCCTTTAATCCTCTAATTGTACTTTGTAGGAGTGCAGATACTGCTGCACAAACTATATCTTCTCCTGATTTTGCGAAATCTGCATGACCTAAACCTTCAAATTGTACAATTTTCCCTTCTTCACTGCGAGTAATAGTAACTATGACCATTTATTACATTTCCATAATTTTTGACTTATTTTTTACATTTCAATCGTTTTAATTAGTAGTTGAGTATAATCCTGGCGATGCCCCATCTTTCGTTTATAATGTTTTCGTCGTTTAAACTTCATAACAGTAATTTTTTTTCCTCTTGCCTGGTCTACCACTTCTGCAACTACCTTTACAGAGTCTATTGTAGGATTTCCTACAACTACATCGTCATCATCCTTAGAGAGCATTAAAACTCTTTCTAATTTTACTTCCTGGCCTATTGGAGCTTTTATTTTTTCCACATCAATAATAGAGCCTTGTGTTACCTTATATTGTTTTCCACCTGTTTCAACAATAGCGTACATCAAAAAACCTCCTAAAATTTGGTGATTAGTTAAATGGTAATTGGTTAAATAGTAGCTAATTACCAATTATTGGTGGGCCGTATAGGAATCGAACCTATAACCTTGGGCTTAAGAGGCCCCTGCTCTGCCTAATTGAGCTAACGACCCAAGAGAGTAATCAGTATGTTCAGTGAACAGTGATCAGTAATTACTTCCTAATTTTGCCTATACTGAACATACTTTACTGGCGCGCCTGAGAGGACTCGAACCTCCCCACTCGGATCCGGAGTCCGACGCTCTATCCATCTGAGCTACAGGCGCATGATTCACACTATTCATAATTCATCTTTTATTTCATGTGTATATTTTCTTTTTAAATTTTTGTCTTCCCCAAATAAGGATCTTTTCTATAATTCCTTCAACTATTTCAATCTTCCATAGACATACATATCCATAAACTATGATAAAAATAAGTTCTATATAGACAATAACTTCTTTCATTGAACCTTGAACCCAGAACCTTACACCCAGAACCCATTCCTGGCACGCCCGAGAGGAGTCGAACCTCCGACCTTTGGATTCGAAGTCCACCGCTCTGTCCATCTGAGCTACGGGCGCATTAAACTTTACCTATAATATATTACAACATTTTCCCTTTTCTGTCAATAATTAATTTTATTATCTCACACATATTACCTTCATTATAGGTAACCGTTCAGGCTATATATCAAAAGTGTAAGAAAAGGGGATAAGGAGATAAGGGCGATATGGAGATAAGATAATAGAAATAGATTGAAATTTATTGAATTCGAAGAATGTTGCGAAGCAAAAATAGGTAGAAATTGATTGTGGGAAACAACAAATTTCCATAAATTTTCTATTAGTTTCTATTAATTTCAATTTTTTTAATAATATCCCACTATCTCCTTAATCTCCACATCTCCTTTTGTTACACCATCTGAACGCTTACCTATATTTCTTATACTTAGAGGAAAAAACTTCTTTTCCCTTATTTACACAAGAGATTGAAGTACAAAGTGTTAGCGAAAAACGCAAAAGTTTAGTTAAATAAGAAAATGTAGTTTATAATATAGTGTCATTTGACCCAGTATGACCCAAATGACACCATAGTATTATACCATATTTATATCTGGCTTGCAAAAAAAAGCTTGATTTTTTAAATTTTTTTTGATATAATAAGATTTTAAGGTGATTTTTTAATAAATAGCCTTTTTATCCAATAAGTTATACTGGACACTGCCATTAACTGAGCTATTTAGGGACGGTTTATTTTCATCGTTTTCCCTGTGATTTCTTTTGGAAATTAGAAGTTGGAAATTAGAAATTAGGTCTTCACTTCTTTCCCCAATTTC
>JBFMDD010000296.1:0-4444 GCA_040754115.1 bacterium | reverse complement strand
AGAAATTAGGTCTTCACTTCTTTCCCCAATTTCTAATTTCTAATTTCATATCCATTTTTTAACCGCAAGCTTTCACGCTAAAGTGAGCCGTTTCTAAAATCGCAATTTGTAACGGTGTTGAGTATATATCTACACATCCAAATTCCGCACTTCAAGTGCATGAGTTTGGATAAACTCTCGTCTTGGTTCTACTTTATCACCCATTAAGATAGTAAATATGGCATCTGCCTCAACTGCATCTTCTAATGTAACTTGAAGAATCGTTCTTGTTTCAGGGTCCATTGTAGTATGCCATAGTTGTTCTGGATTCATCTCTCCTAACCCTTTATATCTTTGGATACTTACTCCTTTTCTACCTATCTTTTCTAATAATTTTGCCAATTCCTCATCCGAGTAAGAATAATAATCCTTATTACCCTTTTTAATACAATAGAGAGGTGGTTGAGCAATAAACACATAGCCCTTTTCTACTAATTTAGGCATATAGCGATAAAAGAAAGTAAGGAGTAGTGTTCGGATATGCGAACCATCTACATCGGCATCTGTCATGATAATAATTTTGTGATAGCGTGTTTTAGTAATATCAAAATCCTCCTCCCCAATACCAGTTCCTAATGCAGTAATAATAGTTTTTATCTCCTCATTTGTTAATGCGCGGTCAAGTCTTGTTTTTTCTACATTCAAAATTTTACCCCTTAATGGCAAAATCGCCTGAAACTTCCTATCTCTACCTTGCTTAGCAGACCCACCTGCAGAATCTCCCTCTACTAAGTAGATTTCACATTGTGCTGGGTCACGCTCAGAGCAATCAGCTAATTTACCTGGTAAAGAATCTATATCCAGAGCACTTTTACGTCTGGTCAACTCCCGCGCCTTTCGAGCTGCCTCACGAGCGCGGGCAGCAGTAATTGATTTCTCAATCACCTTCCGTGCTACCGTAGGATTCTCTTCACAAAACTGGTCTAACCCTTCTGCTACAATAGATTCTACAATACCTTTTACCTCACTATTACCTAATTTTGTCTTCGTTTGCCCTTCAAACTGTGGCTCTCTTAATTTTACACTTATCACCGCAGTAATCCCTTCGCGCACATCTTCACCAGAAAGTGAGAAATTAGCCTCCTTGATTAAATTATTCTTTCGGGCATAGTCATTCAATACCCTTGTAAGGGCTGACTTGAAACCACTTAAATGAGTACCCCCTTCATGTGTATTAATAGTATTAGCATAAGAAAAGATATTCTCTTGATAACCATCATTATACTGGATACCAATTTCTACCTCTATTCCATCTTTTTGTTTTGAGAAGTAAATAGGGTTTTCGTGAAGTGGTGTTTTATTTTCATTTAGGTGCTCAACAAAAGAGATAATTCCACCTTGGTAAACAAAGGTATGTTTTTTCTTTGATTTTTCATCTGAAATTGAAATTTTTAGTCCTTTATTTAAAAATGCTAACTCTCGAAGCCGTTGTGATAACATGTCAAATGAAAACTCTTGTGTTTGTTTAAATATCTTTTTATCTGGCTTAAATCTAACCTTAGTTCCTGTCTTATTAGTCGTACCAATTACCTCAAGTTTAGTCGTTGGCTTTCCCTCTTTATATTTTTGGCAGTAGACCTTTCCATCTCTACTTACCTCTACTTCTAACCATTGTGATAATCCATTGACAACAGAAATCCCTACTCCATGCAAGCCACCAGAGATTCTATAAGATTTATCATCAAACTTACCACCCGCATGTAGTGTGGTCATAACAAGTTCTACCCCTGTCTTTTTATGGATAGGATGAATATCCACTGGTATCCCACGACCATCATCTTCAACAGTAATACTTCCATCTTGATTTATATCTACCTTGATATTTTTACAAGCACCAACTAATGCCTCATCAATTGAGTTATCCACCGCCTCATATACCAGGTGATGTAACCCATGAATATAAGTATCTCCGATGTACATACTTGGTCTCTTTCTAACTGCTTCTAATCCTTCTAATACTTGTATTTTATCTATATCATAATCTGCAGCCATTTTTAAATTGCCTCCTCAATATCATAATTTGAAATATACATCATTTATCACCCGCATCCCAACTCCTTCATTAATCTTCTTTATTATATCTCTTTTAAAGAATGAAAGTTCATTACACCATGCTGAATTATCAACCTTAACGAAGAATATCTTATCCTGTATTCTAAGAGGTTTGGCATGAGCAGATACATTAGTACCCACTACATCTTGCCATAATAAAAGAGCCCGTTCTTCTGCCAATCTTCGCGCTAATGAGACTTCCCCATCTTTATCTTTTACCTTCATCCTTCTTATCATCCTATCTAAAATATCTCCCACTTTTTCAACTCGAATACCTCTTCTTCCCATATCCTCGCATCCTTTTTATCTAAAGTTTCGTGATTAAAATAGCACAAATTGGTGCAAGTCCAGATTGGATAGCTCCTATTCTTTTATCACATCGCCTTGTTCAATTTTAAATATACACGCCTTTTTTACAAAATCTAAGTTTAGCTCGCTTAGGTCTGTAGTAGTAATAAACACTTGAGTATCTTCACCTATAAATTTTAAAAGTGACTCTCTTCTATTTTTATCCAATTCAGAAGTTACATCATCTAACAAAAGAATAGGGAATTCTTGTGTCTGGTGATAAATATTCTGAAGCTGTGCTAATTTTAAACAAATAGCTATCGTTCTTTGTTGTCCTTGAGAAGCAAAGTACCTCGCATTAACATCATTTAGATAAAAAGAAATATCATCTCGATGAGGCCCAATTAAAGTCACCTCTTGTTTTATCTCATTCGCTTGGTTATCCTGTAGTCTTTTTCTAAAATCTTCCTCAACTACGCAAGGGTTGTATTGAATCTTTACTTCTTGCTGGTTTCTACTAATCTGACAATAAATTTCATTAATTAATGGATTTAAATTAGCTATTAGTTCTTTTCTCTTACTTATGATTTGAACACCCGTTTCTACTAATTGGTCATCCCAAGCTTCTAATTCTCTTATATCTAATATTCTGTTTTTCTTTATTGCGGATAATGTCTGATTACGATGTTTAATGATTTTAAGGTATCTTTGTAGGTTATATAAATACTTGGGAGATACTTGCGCAAGCTCAATATCAATAAACCGCCTTCTTATCGCTGGACTACCTTTTACAATATTTAAATCTTCTGGCGTGAAAACAACTACTTTTAACTGTCCAATTAAATCTATTATCTTCGTAAGAGTCTTATTATTTACTTTTACCTTCTTTTGATTAGCAGTAAATGAAATATTAATCTCAACTTGAGTATCTTTTTTTAATATTTTACCATTTAAATAGAAGTCTACTTCACCAAATTTAATTAATTGTTTATCCTGGTTGGTACGAAAGGATTTTAAAATCCCAAGAAAATATATAGCCTCTAAAAGATTTGTTTTCCCTGCTCCGTTTTCTCCTACAAAAATATTTATTTTTGACTCAAAACTTAAGTCTATATCACATAAATTTCTAAATTTTTTTACACTTAACCTTTCTAAGAACAACTATCCACCTTCTAATCCTCAACCTTTTCAAAAGAACCTCCCCAGACCCACCCTTGTTTACCTTTATATACCCCTTCGGTAGTAACCACTACTTTGTAAAACCATCTCATCTTTTCTCCAAGATACTCAACTTGCGTTCCTTTCTCCCCTATCCAAAATTTGTAACCGTTCAGGTAGCTAAGAATTTTGGAGTTTATCAGGTTCAAGGTTCCAGGTTCAGGGTTCAAGGTTACTAAGCGGTAAAGAGGGGTGGTTCATTTTCAGGCAATTTCCTATGAGTTCTTTCGAATATCTATTTGTAACTGGAGTTTCGTTAATTTAAGGAGTCATTGAGGCTTATCAATCTGTTTATTTTGCTCAAAGATGGCAAAATTAGGCTCAAAAGCCTGATGATTTTTTTGCAACTTATCCTTTGAAGTTGAGTTGATAAAAAATGCTTTACCTATTTTCTTCCCTTTGTGTTCTTTGCGTTACTACTTTGTGTCCTTTGCAATTTATCCTTTTTAACCGCAAAGAACGCAAAGAAATCGACCGCAAAGAACGCAAAGATTAAAGGTAATATGTTATTCTCTACGGATATTGGTGCAAAACTTCATCAACACGACACTATCACCTTCAATTTGATATTGTGGTAATATAATCTGCCTCCTCCCTGTTTTTTTATAGTATAGCAGATTATGTAGTTATTGTCAAGCGATATATTTTATGAAATTTACCCACATTTCTGGATAAAATTGGGCAAAAAAGAGTATTTTCTATCTCAGGAGTTTCGTTAATTTAACGGAAATCGAGAAATAAGGTTAAATTTAAAAACCCTTTATTTTTAAGGCTAAATTGGCATAATGAAGAAAATATACATCTCGTTTTATACCCTTATAAATGCTTTCTACTTCAGGTTTATACT
>JBFMDD010000295.1:0-8862 GCA_040754115.1 bacterium | reverse complement strand
GAATTCCAAAAAAATTAACACTAAATCAACCAAAATGAAGAATTTTGGGGGAAAGGGGGAAGTTTTATTATTTGAATCCCACTTAATCCTCTATTCTTCGTCGGAAGATAAGTTGGGGAATTTCTGTCCCTGCATCTAATAAAAGTAGGTATACTGGACACTGCCATTAACTGAGCTATTTAGGGGCGGTTCATTTTATCGTTTCCTATGATTTCTTTCGGATATCTATTTGTAAGCATTCACAGAAAATTGAAATTGGAAATTAGAAATTAGGTTTTTACTTCTCTCCCTAATTTCGAATTTCCAATTTCAACTCCCTTTTCTAACCGCAAGCTTTCACGCTAAAGTGAGCCGTTTCTAAAATCGCAATTTGTAACGGTGTTGAGTATAACCTTTTTACACTTTACCTACAAGTTTTACATGCCCCCATTTATGCTTAATAAAATTATTAAATTTGCTCGACAGTCTTACCACTAATCCAGCCAGTTTTACCATCTAACAACTCAATCTGATACCAATCTCCCCTAACTTCTTCAATTTTTACCTTTGTCCCTTCGTGGATAAAGAAGATAGTCTCCAGCTCATCTTCTGGACCACTTTTTACCTCTACTTTGGAGACAATCACAATTGCCTCATTGGTTTGTACCACAGAACGAATTTTGATAGATACAGAAATTAACAAGATTAAAAAAGAGACTAATAAAATTATACCTAATGCAACAAATAACCTGCGTATATTTTTTCTATCAATGAAAATATATAGAATAATCAGGGCAGTTATTAGTAAGTAAATAATGAATATTATCACAGTTTGCTCATTAATATTTAAGAAGAGATGGGATTTTGAAATCCATGTTGTTAGTAACCCTTTCTTTGCACTTAATTTATCAATTGTAAGTAGATTAGCATAGGTTAGGTTTGCCTTTATATCTTTATCTCGCGGTAGGACTCTTTTTGCCCGTTCATAAGAAAGTATTGCTTTTCCCAACTGGCCATTTTTCAGGAGGGCATTGCCCAGATTATAAAATACCACACCATCTTTAACCCCTGAATCAATAATTTGCTGATATAAGGAAATAGCCTTTGTATAATCTTCATCTTTGTAGTATTGATTAGCCTGCCAAAACAACTCCATCGATTTATTCTCACCATAACCTATTCCTGTTACAATAATTAAACTAATTAATGCGAGTAAAATTTGTTTCATCATATTCTTCCTATGAGATTCTTAGTCTTATTCAAAATCTCTTTCATATTCTCCAATGTATAAGTAGATGGTGCAAATCGAGCATAGTCACAAGTCTGGAGAATATCTTGCACTTCATTAATTATATCTTCTTTGAGCTCTTTTGCATTAAGTGTTTCACTGGTTACTTCATTTGGTAAAAGATTAAGTTTGTCTCCAAGATATTCAATGAGCGTTTTTGAAATAATTCCATAGAATTCATCTATAGTATCTTCAGACAAAAGTGATTTTGCTTTCGATAATCCTTTTGCTGCCTTTTTGTTTGCCCTTTTTAACCTTGAATATTTTATATCCTGATTTAATCTTATCAGGTGTCGTTTATATGAAAAAGCCGCCGCTATACTTAATATAGGCAAAATCTGGAGTAGTAAAAACAGCTTGTTTTGATATAATAGATTTGCCCTGGTAGTTAAATTTAATGGCTCTTTGATATACCGAATATCCTCTTTAAGTACTTGCACTTCTTGTCTTAAATGTCTTTTCTCATTAAAGGCTAATTTTGTTCCCATTTGAGGTTTAGCAGTGATTGTAATTTTAGGGGTTTTACTTATTTCATACCTTTGGGTAGCTGGATTAAAGTATGATAAAGTTATTGGGTCAATTACATGTTTACCAGGAGAGGTAGGGACTAAAACATATTTATATTCTTTTTCTCCCTCTATGTTAAGGTTTGAGTTATACACCTGAGATGATTCGCCTGAGTCATATTTTTTAAAATCTATCAATTTAGGTAAGTTAGGTTTTGGAATAGTTTTAATATTCCCAGTTCCTTTAATTTTTATTTTAAGGCTAACAGGTTGATTTTCTTCTACTGTGTTTTTATCTACCTGGCAAGAGATTGAGAAATTTCCAATTGCTCCGGAGAAATTTTTAGGTTTATTTGGAGGCAAAGGTAAGACCTTTATTTTAATTGGGGCTGTTTTAAGGGTAATAGCTCCTTGAAATGGGCTAACTACGCAGGACATAATTGCCTCACCAATTGTGAATTCTCCTTGCGATGTTGGGAATAAAGCCTTATTCATTACCTCATGGACTAAATACTCTCGACCATCTATTATTTGTCTTGTAGGCTGTTGACAAACAGGTAAGTCTTCTACCCAAAAGCCAGTAAAAGATGGTGGATTATAACCAGGATTCTCCCACAGACTAATTTTCTGGTAGAATTTAATTTTTAAGGTTATCTGTTCATTTACAAAAACGGTATGTTTATTCACCCAGGCATCTAAAAATAAATTACCTCGTGCCCTACTTGGTTCTATTACTGGCTGTGAAGGAGTAGGCTGTGATGGAACAGGAGTTACTTTTCTCTCTCCAGTTACTTCAATATCAATTGGTGTAGTTTGATACAGTTTATCCCTGTAATTCAAGATTATCGGAGGAATAGTAAATTTACCTGTATCTTTGGGAACGAGAACATATTTGATCTCCAGAGAAGTAGATACTTGGGCATTGACAATGGATATACTTTGAGAGCGGTAAGAATTAACAATATCAAAACCTTTTAATGGTGGAAGTTGAGGAGATGGTATTCCACCTAAATTACCACCCGAGATACTCACAGAGAGGGTAAGTTGGTCATTAATCCCTAAAACATGTCTATCTACCGACGCCTCAAATGAAATATCCTGAGCCCAAATGTTGGAATTAAAAAAGGTTAAAGTAAGTAGTAAAATGTATAATATTATATTCATACTGATTCTTGTTAATATTTATACTCAACACCATTACAAATTGCGATTTTAGAAACGGCTCACTTTAGCGTGAAAGCTTGCAGTTAGAAAAGGGAGTTGAAATTGGAAATTCGAAATTAGAAATTAGGTAGAGAAGTAAAAGTCCAATTTCTAATTTCTAATTTCCAAAAGAAATCATAGAGAAAACGATGAAAATAAACCGTCCCTAAATAGCTCAGTTAATGGCAGTATTCAGTATACCTTCAATTATTCTTCTATATGCCTCAAGATATTTATCAGAGGTCTTTTTTACTATATCATCTGGAAGTACAGGAGCAGGTGGAGTTTTGTCCCAGTTGATTTTTTCTAAGTAGTCTCTTACAAACTGCTTGTCAAAACTTACCTGTGACTTGCCTGGTGAATATTTATCCATTGGCCAAAACCTAGATGAATCTGGCGTTAAAATCTCATCTATGAGGATGATTTCATCATCATAAATCCCAAATTCAAATTTCGTATCTGCCAGAATTAATCCTTTTGATTCCATCTCTTTACTTGCTAAATCAAATATCTTTATACTTGCCTCTTTTAAATATTTTGTATGCTCAACTCCAACAATATCTTCCATTTGAGCTTCAGTTATATTAATATCATGTCCAGAAGTTGCCTTTGTAGCAGGTGTAAAGATAGGTTCTTGTAATTTGGAAGCCTGAATAAGTCCTGAAGGTAATTTAATTCCGCATACAGATTGCGTTTCTTTATACTCCTTCCAGCCTGACCCATCTAAATATCCCCTTACTACACACTCTACCTCTAATTTCCTTGTTTTTTTGACTAACATTGTCCTGCCAGCTAATAAATTTTTATATTGAAAAACCTGCTCTGGGAATTCCGCTACCTCTGAACTAATTAGATGGTTATTAATAATATCCTTAGTTCTATTAAACCAATATACTGACAAAGCGGTTAACACCTTACCTTTGTTAGGAATACCATTTGGCAGGATTACATCAAATGCTGAGATTCTATCTGTGGCTATAATCAGAAGTTTATTATCCAGCTCATATAAATCTCTCACCTTGCCTTTAAAATAAGGCTTTAAATCCCTTAATTCAGTATTCAATAACACCATTTCTATTTCTGCCACTACAAAAACCTACCTTTTCTCTGGAAAATAGTAATTCGTAGTTTGGTATTCGAGTTTTCTCACCAACTATGAACTAATTAGTTTTAGCGAATTTTTCCATAAAATCGACTAATGTTTCTATTCCTTCCAACGGAAAGGCATTATAAATAGATGCCCTTATTCCTCCTACAGACCTATGTCCTTTTAAGCCATGAAGTCCGACAGCTGTTGCTTCCTGGATAAATTTTTTCTCTAATTCTTCATTTTGTAGTCTCATGATTACATTCATTTTTGAGCGGCTGTCGGTATCTACGGTCCCGCGATAGAATCCAGAGGATGAATCAATCGCCTGGTAAAGCAAAGATGCCTTTTGATTGTTTATTTCCTCCATTTTTTCTACTCCACCATTTCTCTTGACCCACTCTAATACTAATTTAACTGCATAAATAGCAAAAACAGGCGGGGTATTGTAAAGGGAGTTCTCTTCAATATGTGACTTGTATCTAAGCATAGTGGGAACATTTTCTGGAACATTATCAGCTAATTCTTTTTTGATTATGACCAGGGTTACACCTGCAGGTCCGAGATTTTTCTGCGCACCTGCATAAATTAGCCCAAACTGCCCAACATCTATCCTCCGACTAAGAATATCAGATGACATATCAGCTACCAATGGGATATTGCCAGTTTGAGGGAAACTTTTCCATTGAGTACCAAAGATGGTATTATTGGAAGTTAGATGTACATACGAGGCATCTTCGGAGAGTTTTATTTCATCTGGCGTTGGTATTCTGCGGAAATTTTCAGATTCTGTAGTAGCTGCTACTACTGGCTCTCCAATAATCTTTGCCTCTTTTAAAGCCTTTTTTGACCATGTCCCGGTAATAATATAATCTGCCTTCTTACCTGGTTTAAGTAGATTCATTGGCACCATGGCAAATTGTAAACTTGCACCACCACTTAAAAATAGCACATCATAATCATCCGGAATCTTCATTAATTCTTTAAGTAGTAATTTGCTGGTATTCAGAATTTCCTCAAATTCCTTTGACCGATGACTTATCTCCAGAAATGACATTCCGAGATTGTTAAAATCTACAGTGTTTTTTTGCAGCTCTTCAAGTACCTCCAAAGGTAAAGTAGCTGGTCCTGGGTTGAAATTAAACTTCCTTTTCATAAAAAACCTCCTTTTATTTGCAACCGTTCAGGGTGTAATGAAGGGAAAAGGGGAAATAATGGGAAAAAGGGAAATTTATTTTTATGTAGAGGGATTTGAAAATAGGACGCAGATACACGCAGATTTTCAGGATTTTTTATCTTATTAATCTGCAAGAGAAATCTTGCGTTCTATTAACCTGAATTTGAAATGAAATTCTTTAATATTTTCCCCTTTTTCTCTACTTTTCCATTTTCCCTTACTTACACCTGAACGCTTACTTGGGCATAGTGATGGTTAGGACATAATTGTTAAAATATTTATTTGCTACCCGTTTAATATCTTCTTTAGTAACTGCATTTATCTTTTCTATCAGATCATCGCGATAATCATATCCTAATCCATAAAGTTCATATTGTGCAGAGAAATAGGCTTGAGATGAGTTTTTCTGTTTTAGGTATAGTGCCTCCATCACTATACAGGCTTTTTTAGCCCGTTCTAATTCTTCATCAGTTACTAACTGATTTTTGATTAGCTCTTGTTTTTCTTTAATAATTTCTAATGCCTTATTTAAATTTTCTTTAGTAGTAGCTGCCTGAATGGCATAGTAACCGGGGTTTGCCTTAGTATCGTTCCATGCATGAACAAAATAAACCAATTCATTCCCTCGCAGGGTATCATGCAGCCAGCCACCAGGATAGCCAATTCCAGAAGTAATTGCGTCAATTACATACATGGTATGCCAGTCTTTATCACCAACCTTCATCCCAGGGTAGCCCATGAATATTACCGCTTGCTTTCGCTCTGTGTATAGAGTATCTTCACGATTTGAGTTAAGAAGTGGCTCTTGTGGAACATCAGGAAAGGTAAGTCCTACAGACATGGACCCTTTGAATTTATCTATTATTAATTCTTTAGTTGTTTTAATATCAATATCACCAAAGACAGCAAGAATTATATTGTTCAAAACACAATATTTTTTATGGGTATCAACCAAATCATCCCTTTTTAAATTAGAGATACTTTCTTTCGTGCCAAGAGGGATAAGTTGATAAGGGCTTTTTTGGTAAAAAGTCTTTTTGAAAAAAATTTCTGATTGAGACCTCCAATCATCGTTTAATCTATCAATATCAGCTAATATTGCCTTTCTTTCTTTTTCTAACTCATCTTCATCAAAAATAGGGTTCATTAGCACATCTGAAAGCAGGTCTACTCCAGTCTTAATATCTTCTTTTAGGACATCTAAAGAACAGGTAAAGTAATCTTCATCCCCTGCAGCACTGATACTTCCTCCTATAGAATCTATCTCTTGAGCAATCTGTTGAGCTGTGCGATTTTTTGTTCCTTTAAGCAACATCCTTGCCATGAAATTAAATACCCCATTATTTTGTATATTCTCATACCGTGAGCCACCTTTAAGGTATGCACCCATATAGACTAATGGTACATTGGTATTTTGTTTTAATAGAAGTGTCATTCCATTGTCCAAAACTACCTTTTCTACCTCTCCTACCTTAATTTCTTCTTTTGCAGTTTCAGTTTCTTTTGACTTTGCTTCTTTGGGTTTTAAGATGGCTACGGTTAAGGCATCGTCATAAAAATATGTATTTACCACTCGCTGAATATCTTCCTTGGTAACCTTCTTTATATTCTCAACATAAAGGTTATGAAACAAAGGATTACCTGTATGTACTACATCTCTTCCAATAACATCTGCCTGACTTTCCACAGTCTGGTTAGCAAAGACATAATCACTCACTATCTGTGTTTTGGCTTTTTTAAGTTCTTCATCTAAGACAAACTCCTTTTTTAATTTATAAATTTCTTCTAATATTGCCTCTTTTGCCTGATGTATATTGTGATAGTCCAGTGTGGCATCAATGGTAAAGTCGGCTGCATCATAACACGGTGTATAAGAAGAAGCAGATATGCTATGAACAAGTTGCTTTTTATCCTTTATTTCTTTGTATAATCTTGAACTATTACCACGAGATAAAATACATGCAAGTACATCAAGTGGGTAGACATCCAGATGAGTAATAGGTACGGTACGAAATCCCATCAATAAATAAGTAAGTTTGACATCCATCTCTTTCTCTATTCTTCTCATTCCCATTTGCTTTGGGTCAGACTCAATAAATGGAGTTGGAGTAGGATTACCTTTAAAATCCTCAAATGCCTTTTCTATCTTAGTTAATATTTCTTTTGAATCAAAATCTCCCACTGCCACAACAATTATATTATGCGGGGTATACATTCTATGGTAATATTTTAACAGGTCATCGTGTGTTAATTTTTTAAAAAGCTCTTCCTCACCAATTATAGGGAAATGTTCAGGATGTTTACGAAACATTGTTGCGTTATAGATTTTACCTATCCTTCTTTGAGGCTCATCGTCAATCATATTTATTTCCTTTAAGATAACCCCTCTTTCACGCTCAACTTCCTTTGTATCAAAAATACAGTTTTTAATCCAATCAGATAAAAGCTCTATGACCGTATCAAAATATAGATTTGCAGTAGAGATATAGTAACAGGTATGGTTAGAAGATGTGTAGGCATTTGATGCCCCACCTATTGATTGTATAATCTTTTCGATTTCATCCTCAGTTCGATTTTTAGTAGAGCCGCCTGCGATGATATGTTCGCAATAGTGTGATATTCCAGCACCTAAATATTCCTGCTCATAAATACTTCCTGCATTACAGACATATACACGCATTGTTGCCACTGGGCTAGCATGGTTTTCCATAATAACTACCTGCATACCGTTATTCAGAGTAGTTTGAAGTAGCTGTGAAGCCTCAATGAATGAGTTACTTCTTAACATGATTGAAATAATCAATCCTACCACAATAAAAAATTGTTTCATTTAAACACCTCCTAAATATAGTGAAGCCTCTGGGATAAATTGAATGTTAATTCCTGAACCTGTCAGGAACAGGTTTTGGCGATTCGATTATAGGTTATCGGGTAATCAAGTAGGATAGGATACCGATTACCAGATTACCGATTACTGATTACCATCCTTGCGATGCAGGTGTAATCTAATCATAGGAAATTGTCTGAAAATAACCCGTCCTAAAATATATGAATTTACTAGTGTCGTGTTGACTAAGTTTTGCACCAGTATCGTGTTATAGAACTCGAAATAGGTTTTAGGTGATGGGTTATGGGTAGTAGGGAGTAGGAATATTACCCATTACCTATTACCCATCACCCATCACCCATCACCTATCACCCATCACCTATATCTGATTAGAGGTGATAAGCCTTGAAAATAGTGCAGAATTTACTCAACACGACACTAGTCTTATTACCAATTTACCTCTTCGTTATCCAATAATTACTAATTATCCCTTTACTTCTTAAGTTTTCCGCATCTTTTACAGCCTCTTCATGGGTGTTGTATTTACCCAGTCGGATTCTATACCACATGCCTTTTTCTTTAAGGTCTGCCGCAATTGCATAGGCGGCATATCCTCTACCCCTCAATTCAGTAAGTAATTCCTCAACCCGCTCTCTATCTTGTGAAGATTGCAGCTGAATAGTAAAATATTCACCTTCTGATAGTTGAATAGGAGTGGGTGTGGGTTCTGGCTTTTCTTCCTTAGGCTTTGGCTTTTCTTCCTTAGTTGCTTTTATTTTCTCCTCAAGTGCTTTT
>JBFMDD010000294.1:14029-26891 GCA_040754115.1 bacterium | reverse complement strand
AAGTATAAGATATTTTCTCTCTACTCTCTACTCTCTACTCTCTACTCTCTACTCTCTACTCTCTACTCTCTACTCTCTACTCTCTACTCTCTACTCTCTACTTCCTATTTTCAGGAGAAACATTCATGCCCCTTTGGGGCACAAAGAAACATGAAAATGGAAGCCCGAACTTGTTCGGGGGATAAGCACTACCTCAACAAGTTGAGGCATCCAAAGCTATATGTAGATAAAAAATTCGTGTTCATTCGTGGTTTATTTTCAGGAGAAACGGCTATGTCCACCGTGAGTGGACACAAACGAGAATGAAAATAGGAGGTAGGGAGGGAGTAACAGCACTTGTGCTGTCATGACACCACAAGTGGTGTCACTCCATTGCACTCCAAAGGCTATTTTCAGGAGAAAGACATGAATGTTTATACCATTGGATTTACTAAAAAGAGTTTAAGAGAATTTATAGCATTGCTAAAAAAAGCTAAAGTGGACTTAGTGGTAGATGTTAGACTTAATAATAGCTCACAGTTAGCCGGGTATTCTAAGGGAACAGATTTAGCATTTTTGCTTAAAGAAGGTTTTGGAATTGATTACCGCCATGAAATAAAATTAGCTCCTACAAAGGAGATTTTAAAACGATTTAAAGCTGATGATGATTGGGAACAATACACCAAAGATTTTGTAGCTCTACTTAAAAGTCGAAAAGTGATTGTTGAATTGGGTAAGGAACTTATGTCAAAAGGAACTATCTGTCTGCTTTGTACTGAGGCTACTGCAAATAAGTGTCATCGTCGGCTGATAGCTGAGTACTGGGCAAAGGAATTGGATGGTGTAGAGATATTTCATTTATAAGTAGAGAGTAGAGAGTAGAGAGTAGAGAGTGAAAAGAGCAGAAGACAACCAACTTGGATAAGGGAGAAGAAAGTGATAAAAGAGCCTATTACCAAAGACATAGTTGTATTAGCCATGACTAAAATGGCAAATGGTGTTTGTATTGCTGGTGTAGAACCTGAAACAGGAGAGTGGATTCGACCTGTTAGGTTGGACATAAGTGACCCAATGGAACACTGTATTCAGTTGACCGACTTCATCATTAAAGGTCAGCCTCATATTAAACCTCTTGCTCTATCCCGATTTGGTTTAAAAGAACCTAATCCTGTTCCTCCTCATATTGAGGATTGGCTTATTGATCGACGAGTTAAACCTAACCTGCTCAAAGAACTATCTAATCCGGAAAGACTTGATTTTCTAAACTTACATTCCAGTCAGAATACCCTATCTAAACTTGAGGGATTAAACTGTTCACTTGGAATGATTATCCCGTTGGATTTTTCATTTCACTTTAAGCCCAATAAAGCAGGAGATGATATTGCTGTCAGAGTAAACTTTTCTGCTAATAGCCGTAATTATTCCAATATACCATGTTCGGACATTAAAATGAGGGCTTTAGGTCGCAAGGTGCTCTCATATTTAGGCAAGAGTGAACATTGGCTCTTTCGACAGGATTTTGATAAAAAGGGATACCAACAGGTATTCTTTGCTATGGGACTTACAAGGCTATATAAAGGTAAAAATTGGCTGATGGTGATTGGGGTGCATACCGTACCTGAATATCAAGTGGCAATTGACTTTACTAATCTGTAGGAAGAAAATGGAACGACTATACCAAATCCTTGAAGATAATTTTGGCTTCACTCAATTTAAACCAGGTCAATTAGAGATTATCACAAGTGTATTATCTGGTCAGGACACATTAGGCGTATTACCCAGTGGTGGTGGTAAATCTCTTTGTTATCAACTACCAGCGATTATCCTTCCGGGTGTTACCCTGATTATTTCTCCGCTGATTGCCCTGATGAAAGACCAGGTTGATTCTCTTGAGGAATATGGAATTGCTCAAGCGACTTATATTAATTCAAGTCTTACCAGAGCACAGGTTGACATTCGACTCCAAAAACTGCAATCTGGCAATTTTAAACTTCTCTACTTAGCCCCAGAGCGATTGATTATGTCTTCTTTCAGAGAGGTATTAGCCAGATTGAATATTAGTTTATTTGTGGTTGATGAAGCTCATTGTGTTAGTCAATGGGGGCATGATTTCAGACCTGAATATTTGAAGCTTAAGGAGATTTTTAGGCAGTATCCTCAAACACCTATCTTAGCTATTACTGCCACTGCTACTCATCAGGTACGCGAAGACCTCATTCTTAAATTAGGTATGCGTAAGCCTAAAAAGGTGGTGGAAAGTTTCGATAGACCTAATTTGCGATTTGTGGTTATTCCAGCTAAAGATGATAAGAAAAGACGACTACAACAACTTCTAAAAGAAAAAGACGGAAGTAGTATTGTCTATGTTGCTCGACAGAGGGATGCAGAAGAGATTGCTGATTTTCTCAATGAAGTGGGCATAAAGGCATTACCATACCATGCAGGACTAAATCCTGAAATGCGATGGAAAGCTCAGGAGGCTTTTATATCAGGATTGGTAAGAGTGATAGTAGCTACAGTAGCTTTTGGACTGGGTATCGATAAACCCGATATTCGTGCAGTTATACATTACCATCTACCAGGTTCAATTGAAGCATATTATCAGGAAGCAGGTCGGGCGGGGAGGGATGGAGAGAAAGCAGAGTGTATCCTCCTATTTAATCAGGCAGATGCTAAGTTAAGACGGTTTTTTATATGGCAAAGCTATCCTACAGAGAAAGAGGTATACTGGGTATATCGACAGATGGTTAATGGCAAAACACCAACTCAAATTATTGAGGAATCTCAATCCATTAGGGAGATGAAGATGAATGTTATCCTCAGGTTACTGGAGGAGGCAAAACGGGTTAAATTAAGCGAGCAAGGCAAACATGAGCTCTTAGCTGACCCAAAGAGTGGGTTTAAGATTAATTTCACACTTGAGAATAAACGCAAAGAGATAGAAACTTACCGTCTTAAAAAAATGATTGCCTATGGAAAAACTAACTCCTGTAGACGCTCATTTATCCTGGAGTATTTTGGGGAAGAACTGCCAAGTGATTATTCCTGCCTCAATTGTGATATCTGCGACCATCCAATTACCACTTATGTAGATGTCTTTGAAGAAAAGGAAAAGTCTAAAGACGCTTCTTCAGTTAATAGGCTTATATGCAACTGTGTCAAGGAATATGAAGGGAAGATGGGGCGCAGTGGAATTGCAAAAATCCTGGCTGGCAGCAAGAGTAAAATTATCAATGACTTACAATTGACATCATCCAACTTTTATGGTTGCCTCAGTAGCTTTACACGCAAGGAGATTATTTCATTCATTGATAGACTTATCAACTTAGGGTATCTTATGGTGAGGAAACCAAACTTTCATCCCGTTCTCTTTTTAGCCAATGGCTATTTGTCACAGCAAGCAATACCCATGAGAAAAGAGAAAGTTTCAGGCACGGAAATTCCCGTACCCAGACAGATAGGGTTGAAGATACTTGAATTAGTGTACCAATGGGACGGGAAATTACCTATTTCCAGCTTAGCCAATATCTTAATAGGTAACAGAAGTTCTGATGTGATTAAAAGATATGGTAATAATAGATTTGGTGATTTCTTTGGGGCGATTTCCAACTATAACTACCATCAGTCAAAAGCATTTATCGAATCAATGATGGCTAAAGGCTATCTTTATCAAAAGGAAGGGAATAGTATCTGGATAACTACTAAAGGGCTGAAAGAAATCAATAAATAGCGATTTTGAACCAGGAACCCTGAACGGTTACGTTTTTTTTCTACCAATTTCAATCAATTTCTATAAATTTCCATTATATTTCTATCAGTTTCTATCTTTCTTGTAGTGTGAGATGAAAGCTTCATTTTCATTAGCGAACTTAACCGTACAGGTGGAAAATTTTTGCCCAATCACCAAAAGATCAAAAAACTGTTCTCTAATTCCTGAGCCTGTCAGGAACAGGCTTTCATCAGGGGCTCAAGGGGTTCAGGAATTAGGCTAAAAAATGACTTTGATGAGGCAAAAGCGAGAAGATGTAGAAGACTACATCTATGAACATAAGTTATATCAAAAGAAGTAATCATTTTAATTTCTTAAGTAACCTTTGCGTAGTTGAAATAATATCTTTTCCTTTCAATAAGCCAGAAGCAATGGCTACTCCATCCGCACCTGCTTTAATTACTTCATCGATATTATCTTCATTAATCCCACCAATAGCTATTACAGGTATAGAAATTAGCTTTTTAATTTTTTGTATTATTTCAGTACCAAGAGGAGTTGTAGTATTTTTTTTGGTAGGTGTTTGATAGATAGGACCAATTGCAAGATAATCTATTTGGGTTTTACTTGCTTGAATAGCTTGCTCTAAGTTATGTGTTGAAATACCTATTATTTTATCTTTGAGTAACTTACGAGCAGAGGCAATTGGTATATCATCCTGGCCAAGATGTACACCATCTGATTCTACAATTAGAGAAATATCTATTCGGTCATTAATGATGAAGGTTATATTGTGTGCTAAGTTGCGGAGGTTTAATGCGTGATAGACAAACTCTTTATCTTTAAGGTGTTTTGCGCGAAATTGAATTATTTTCACGCCCGCGGTAATTATCTGCTGGGTAAATTCATATATCCTATCTGTAAATAATTCATAATCAACTATTGCATACAACCCCTTCAAGTGCTTCTATTACCTCTTTTTCTAACGAATATAAAGAATAGCGTATTTTTTCAAATTCAAAGCCTAAATTTTCGTCTTTAAGTTTACTGATTTCTTCCAGAACTCTACACGATTCTTGTGCTCGACACATATTTGAAGTAACTAAATCCACATAATTGTTTCTTTTACTCTTATTTTTGGCAGAAATTGACAATCCTGGGTCAGCTTCACTATCTCTTGAGGCTAAAAGTAATGAGTAATCTACTAACTTATTATTTGATTTACCAATTTGATGCCGTATTTTTTTTAATTTGGCAGTTAACACTTCATCTTCTAAGATAAACCTACATACTTCTTCTACAACTCGTATTCCTTCCTTTGCCCGATTTATATTGGCATCAATAATTCGATATATTTTGGAGTCCATATTATTCCTTCATCCTAGTAACAGAAGCTCCTAACAAGATGCCCAATAAAATACAAATAAAGAGGAGAATGACCTTTAACAACCCGAATGTAATAATTAAAAGCCCAATTAACAAACCTACAATACAGCCAATAACTGCTCCTGGATAGTTAGATATCAATTCTCTTATTCTAATTTTTAATTCATTCAATTGAATAACCTCCTTTTGTTGGGAGTAAGTAAGATTTCCTTTTATCCTAATTATTTAGTATACTCAACTCCTCTTAGTCGTCCACCCCGATGCACAACTTCTTCAACAAATACTTTAATATCCCGTATATTAGAGATACCAATAGTACTTTCTAAGACCTCTTTTACCCTTGACTGTAGAGCATTAGTTGCTTCATTAGTCGAAATCTCTGACCAAAGACTAACAACTAATAAAAGTCTCACCCACCTCTTTTTAATAACTAATTTTGGTTTTATCGTTCGAATAAATGATTCTTCACTACTTATTCTTTTAATAAAATCCTCAATTGCCTTTTTAGCAATCTTCACTTCTCCATGAGGAGTCTTGTGAATAATACCTGCTTCTTGTTGAGAGATTTTACACTCAACATAAAGAATAAGTAGCCCGAGAATCCAAAGTCCACATCCAATACCTGCAAAAACTAAATTGGCATTAGGTAATTGTAGGTATTGTTCTAATATAGTAAAGCTACTCCATCCTGTAGCAAGTAACATTACCTCTGTTCCTATAGCCCAGAGGATTAAAACATTTACTATTAACCCCAACTTATTAAAGAAATTCATAGATTTTTACCTCCTTGTTTTTATTATCATTTTCTTTTTAAATCTAACTTTTTCCTTCTACCTGGACACCCTGTATGTAGAGATTTACTTTAACAGCTTTTAGCCCAGTCATAGATTCAACTGCTTTTTTAATATTCTCTTGTACCTTAGTAGCAATCTCTGGGATAGAAACGCCATATTTAACTATAATAGATACATCCAAATTTACCTCTTCATTGCCTAAATCTACCTTTACTCCTTTAGTCACTTGTTGAGCTCCTGTCAAAAGTTTAGCAATACCATCAACAATACCCTCACTCATTCCTACTACTCCATTTACTTGAGTAGCGGCTACTCCTGCAATCGTAGCAATCACTTCATTGCTTACCTTTACGCTTCCTAAATTAAGTACTTCTTCCATACATTAACACCTCCTCTTTATTTGGTGAATGGTTAAATGGTAACTGGTTAAATGGTGATTGGTTAAATAATTATCAGTTACCAATTACCAATTTTAAACATTAATAACATAAGGTAAAAAGTGCGTATGAATCTCTCCTTTTTTAAAGGCGTCGTGTGTAAGAACCTTTTGATGGAATGGAATAGTAGTTTTTATTCCTTCAATGACACATTCTTCCAGTGCTCTTTTCATTCTTGCGATAGCCTCTTCACGAGTTAAGCCGTAAGTAATAATTTTAGCAATTAATGAGTCATAATTGGGTGGAACAGTATAGCCGGGATAAAGATGCGTATCAATCCTTACACCTATACCACTGGGTAGGATAAGGCTGTGGATTTTACCACTACATGGAGAAAAGCCATTATCTGGGTCAGTGGCATTTATTCGACATTCTATTGCATGACCACGTAAATTAATATCTTTTTTTGAAAATTGTGAGCGTATTTTTTTACCTGATGCTAAAAGGATTTGCTCTTTAACTAAATCAATTCCAGTAACTGTCTCAGTTACTGGATGTTCAACTTGAATTCTGGTATTCATTTCAATAAAATAGAAGTTTTTACTCTTATCAAGTAAAAATTCGACAGTTCCTACATTACTATATTTAACCGCCTTAGCAGCTTTTAATGCTGCCTCCCCCATTTTCGCTCGTAATCTATCATCTACCGCTGGTGATGGAGATTCCTCAATTAATTTCTGATGTCTATGTTGAATAGAACATTCCCGTTCACCCAAGTGAATCACATTTCCATAGTTATCAGCTAATATTTGTATTTCAATATGTCTTGGTTCATGAAGGTATCGTTCGATGTACAAAGTTGGATTTTTAAAAGAGGCATTAGCCTCTGCAGAGGCTACTTCTAATGCCCGTTCTAATTTATCTCTACTCCAGACAATCCGAACTCCTTTACCACCACCCCCTGCGGCAGCCTTTATAATAATAGGATAATCTATCTTTTCAATTATTCGCAATGCATCTTTGAGCGACTCAACTGGTTTAGTAGAACCAGGGATGATTGGTATTCCAGCATGTTTCATTATGCGGCGTGCCTCTATCTTGTCACCCATTTTTGTAATAGTTTGTGAATTTGGTCCAATAAAACTGATTTTGTGACTTTCACAAATCTCTGCAAACTTAGCATTTTCTGCTAAAAACCCGTATCCAGGATGAATAGCTTCTACCCCTGTAATTAGTGCTGCACTAATTATCTGGGGAATATTCAGATAGCTCTCCTGACTTGGTGCAGGACCTATACAAACAGCTTCATCTGCAAATTGTAAGTGTAGAGAATTCCTATCAACTTCTGAATAAACAGCTACTGTTCTTATTCCTAATTCTTTAGCTGCTCTAATTATTCTTACCGCTATCTCTCCTCGATTAGCAACTAATATTTTCTTAAAACTCATTTTTCTTTCTCCTCTGGTTCAATTAAAAATAGCGGCTGCCCATACTCCACTGGCTGTCCATCTTCAACTAATATCTTCTTAATCTTACCTGCTACCTTAGCCTCTATCTCATTTACTACACCCATTACTTCAATAGCACATACTATTTGTGTTGGCAAAACTTTATCTCCAACATTAACATAATGAGGAGATCTAGGGGTTTGTGAGAGATAAAAAAAGCCTACCATTGGAGAGGTCAGTTTAAACACTTCCTTACCTTCAAATTTCTTAATTGGTATCTTTTTTGTGGATAATACCTTTGATTTATGAGTAGAAGATTTAGATTCTATAATAGAACCCGCTTGAGGTTTTGCAATTTTAACCTTAAAATCTTCATCTTCTATTTCTAATTCAGCTAAATTTTCTTCTTCCATTATTGTAATCAATCTATTGATTCTTTTTAAGTCCATATATTCATACCTAATTAACCTTTAACTCTTTCTACATACACTCCTTTGCGTGTATCAATTTTGACAATTTCACCTTCTTCTATAAATAAAGGTACTTGAACCACCAAGCCTGTTTCTAAAGTAGCAGGTTTAGTTCCACCTGAGACTGTATTTCCTTTGAAACCAGGGGCTGTGGATGTAACTTGTAATTCTACGGTTAAAGGCGGTTCTATTCCAATTATCTTTTCCTCATGGAATAAAACAGTTGCTTCCATGTTCTCTTTTAAATAGTTTACTGCACTACCCATAATATCCTTTGAAATACCAAATTGTTCATAAGATTCTGTATCCATAAAGTTATAGCTATCTCCATCCTTGTAAAGATATTGCATAGGTTTGCGGAATATCTTTACTAAAGGGAATTTATCTTCAGGTCGGACAGTTTTTTCTAATATAGCACCCGTATTAAAATTTTTTAATTTTAGTCTGACAAACGCACCGCCTTTACCAGGTTTGATATGTTGGTATTCTGTACATGAAAAAATCTCTCCATCTATCTCAATATTCATTCCAGGTCTTAAATCATTTGCTACAATCATTTTGATTTTTACTCCTTTCCTGGTAATTGGTAACCATTTAAGCAATTACCAGTCATAATACTATCAATTCTTTAGACACCTTATCGCTCAATACCGTATATCCATTATCAGTTATTAGCACTGTATCTTCAATTCTAACTCCACCAAATGATGGGATGTAAATTCCTGGCTCAATAGTTAGTACCATTCCTGATTTTGTAATACTTCTATTTGAAGAAGATATATGTGGCATTTCATGGACTTCAAGTCCTACTCCATGTCCTAAGTTATGTCCAAAGAATCGTTTTAATCCATTTTTAGCTATTTCTTCGCGAGCAATTTTATCTAATTGGGCAAATTTTATCCCACCTCTTAAATTATCTAATACTTTATCTTTGGTTCTTTTAACTGTTTTATAAACTAATTCTTGTCTATGTGTTGGCTTACCAAGTATTAAGGTACGCGTCAAATCACAATTATAACCTTTATATTTAGCTCCAAAATCAAACAAGATAAAATCACCAATTTCTAATTTTTTATTAGCTGGTCTTCCATGAGGCAGACTTGAGCGTTGACCAGAAATAACAATCGTATCAAATGCTACCTCTCCACCCTTTTTCTTGATTAAATATTCTAACTCTATTGCCAAATCATGCTCACTTATCCCATCTTTTATAAATGGTAATAATACTCTAAAGGCATCTTCTGCTATCTGACAGGCATGTTTTATTTTATGTATTTCATCCTTATCTTTGATTAATCTTAACTTCATGATTAACCCGTCGGTTGGAATTAATTCTACAAATAACAATTCTTTCAGGAATTCTTGATATTGATTATAAGTTAAGCAGTCAGTTTCTAATCCTAAATTTTTAAGCCCTTGTTTTCCTAATATCTTCTTTAAAGTTTTGACTAATCCCTTTTCTTCTTTAATAAACTCAAAGCCATTGCTTACTTCTTTTTGAGCCTGCTCTATATATCTTGAATCAGTAATAAAATAGAGTTTGTTAGAAGTAAGCAACAAATCAGCAGAAGAACCAGTAAACCCGGTTAGATATTGGACATTGGTTATATTAGATACCAATAGCCCATCTAATTTTTTCCTTGATAATGCCTTTTGTAATTTTTTAATTCTATCCATAAGTTTTAAGAAATCTTTCTATGAGATAGGTATTCAATGACAAATTTAGCTCGTTTAAAACCTATTTTTACTCCATCTACATCCCGTTTACCTCGATAATATCCTAATATATGAAGTTCTTCGTATGCTCCTATAAATGAAGATTTTACTTTACCATCATGTTGCAAGGTATTTAGCTAATAATTTTAAATAGCCATTATAAGAGTGAGGTAATTGCGTCTTCTCTATTCCTCTGAGAGTCAAATATCCATCAATTGCCTTCAATACTCCTAAATAGCCCATAGCACATGCCTCAGACACTGGTTTAGTATCTATATAGAGATTATACTCAATCTTTGCAGATTTTAGTACTTCTCTACCATTTTTATAATATCTGATTGCTTCATCAAAATAACCTTGTGCTATTTCTTTTAAATCATCTTTTACTGATTTCATTTTTTACCCCTTTTTTATGCAAATAGTAATTCAAATGCCTCTTTATCAACTTCAAAATCTTCATTCTTTATCTCCAACCATCTTTAGATGTGTTTTAATCAAACCCATTTTAACTACCCCTTTTCGGTATCTTTTTATGAGATAGATGCTCGATTACAAATTTAGCACATTGGAAGCCTTCTTTTATCATTGAAACCCCAGTTCCACCTCGATAATAACCAAAGATATGAAGGTTCTCATAAGCAACTTTTAGGGCAGATTTTACCTTACCATTGTGAGATAAATCCTTAGACAATACCTGCCAATAACCTTGATAAGAAGTGGGTAGTTTAGCCTTATCTATACCTCTTGAAATAAGATACCCATCACACGCTTTTAGCATACCAATATAACCTACACCACAAGCCTTTACTACCGGTTTAGTATCCTGGTAGCTTTTATACACAATCTTTACATCCTTTAATATATCCTTTGCATTATTGTAGAATCTCACTGCCTCATCAAAATAATCTGAGGCTAAAGATTCGTTATTTATCTTTATTGATTTTTTACTCTTCATCTTTATTCTTTCACCAATTCAATAGCCGCTTCTACAGCTAAAATATAGCTCTCCATTCCAAAACCACTAATCTGTCCAACACATACAGGAGCAATCAATGATTTATGTCTAAATTCCTCTCTTTTATAGATATTAGATAGATGCACTTCAATAGTTGGAATATCCCTTGCAGCAATAGCATCACGAATAGCAATACTTGTATGAGTAAAGGCACCTGGATTGATTATAATAACATCCGCATCTGTCTTTTGTATCTCATCTATTATTTCACCTTCATGATTGCTCTGGATAATTTTTAACTCCACCAGTAGCTCTTTTGCTAATTTTTCTAATTCTTGATTAATTTCATCAAGTGTAATATTTCCATAAACTTCAGGTTCTCGTTTCCCTAATAAATTCAGATTAGGCCCATGAATAACCAATATTTTATCCATTATTTTATCCATTATCTTTACCTTATTTTTTAAAACATTATACCACATCTAATTTTATTTTGGCAAGATAATTATACCACATTAATAAATAAAATGCAATTAATTTTTATTTATGGCTTAGAATTTAGATAGGAAGATATTAGAAAGGTAAGAAGATACATAGCTTCTTTATTAAAAAACTTTACTGTTGATAACTGGTGGATTGGTAAATGTCTCACCTACTTTTATTCTATAACCGCTAATAAACTCAGTTCCTGAAAGCCTTTTTTTATTAGCAGGTTGAAGTTCTCTAATCAACAGACATCCTTTCTCAGTACCAATTACAGGTCCCTTATCTTTAAAAATCTTCACTATCTCTCCAGGTGTTCCTTCTTCTTCTATTATTTCTGTAGTCCAAAGCTTTAATATTTGATTTTTATAGTAGGTATATGCACCAGGGAAAGGATTTAGTGCTCTAACAAGGTTATGAATCTCGATATTAGACTTTTTCCAGTCAATCAACTCATCTTTTTTGTTTAACTTTGGTGCATAACTTACCTGGGAAGGGTCTTGTTTTATCCTTGGTGCTTTTCCTTCATCAATCAGATTAATAGCTTTTAATAAAAGCTTAGCTCCAATGAAAGATAGTTTTTGTAACAGTATACCTGTTGTATCAGTTGGCTGAATATCTACTTCTTGCTGTAAGATAATGTCACCTGCATCTAACTTTTCACTTATCCATGCAACAGTTACACCTGTTTTTGTTTCCCCTTGAATTATCGCATGGTGAATAGGAGATGCCCCTCGATATTTTGGTAATAAAGAGGCATGCAGATTTATAGACCCAATTTTAGGTATTTGTAGGAATTCTTTAGATAAGATTTGACCGAATGCAACCACTACTACTAAATCAGGTTTAAGTTCCTTAACTAAACCTAAACTTCCTTCATTTTTTAATGATATTGGTTGCCAGACTTTAAGGTTTAATTTATTAGCTAATTCTTTAACCTTTGGTGGTGTTAATTTATAACTTCTACCCGCTGGCTTGTCAGGTTGTGTAATTACTCCAATTAATTCATATTTACTGTTAGCTATTTTATCTAATGAAGGAGTGGCAAATTCAGGTGTGCCCATAAAAAGTATTCTCACCATGAATACTCCTTTTTACTCGCTACTTTATTTTATGCGCTTTGTTTATGTAAGAGTAAAGTAGGCTCTATCTTATTTGATACTACTTCCTTTGTAATTACACATTCTTTTACATTGCTTTTGGAAGGTACCTCATACATAATATTAAGCATTACATCTTCAATGACCGCTCGCAATCCTCTTGCTCCTGTTTCTCGCTTCAATGCGATATCAGCTATTAATTCAATAGCGTCATCAGTAAATTTTAATTTTATTCCTTCTAACTCAAAGAATTTTTTATATTGTTTTATTAATGCATTTTTAGGCTCAATAAGAATTCGCATCAGGTCATTCTTTTCTAAAGCATCTAATGGTGCAATAATTGGTAGTCTACCAATAAATTCAGGTATAAGCCCATACTTTAACAGGTCATCAGGAATAATATGTAATAGTATTTCACCTATTTTTTTCTTTTCTTTACCTTCAA
>JBFMDD010000294.1:0-14019 GCA_040754115.1 bacterium | reverse complement strand
AATTCTTTCTTGTACCACTTTTTCTAATCCAATAAATGCGCCGCCACAAATAAATAGTATATTGGAGGTATTAATTTGAATATAATCCTGATGAGGATGTTTCCTTCCCACTTGAGGTGGTACATTAGCGATAGTGCCTTCTAATATTTTAAGAAGTGCCTGTTGTACTCCTTCTCCTGAGACATCACGAGTAATAGATGGGTTATCACCTCCTTTACGGCCAATCTTATCAATCTCATCAATATAAACTATACCTGCTTCTGCCCTTTTCATGTCAAAATCAGCATTTTGAATAAGTTGCAATAGTATATTCTCTACATCTTCCCCTACATATCCTGCCTCAGTTAATGCGGTAGCATCTACAATAGCAAATGGGACATCCAGTATTTTAGCTAATGTTTGAGCTAACAAAGTTTTTCCACAGCCAGTTGGACCAATTAACACTATATTACTTTTTTCTAATTCAACATCAGATTTTCTAAGATTTGCATTTATTCTTTTATAATGATTATAGACAGCAACAGCAAGTATCTTTTTTGCCCTTTCCTGTCCAATTACATACTCATCTAAAATAGTTTTAATTTCTTTTGGCCGAGGTAAAAGACCTACTTGAGTATCTCTCTGGTCATTAAACCATTCTTCTGCCATAATTTCATTGCATAGTCCAATACATTCATCACATATATAAACCCCTGGTCCGGCAATTAATCTTTTTACTTCTAATTGTCCCTTCCCACAAAAAGAACACCGTAGTCCTTCTTCCTCTTGTCTAAATTTAACCATTAATCTGCTCCTTTCTAATAAGTGGCTAATGAAAAACTTGCTCGAGACGGTTCATTTTATCGTTTTTCCTATGATTTCTTTCGGATATTTATTTGTAAGCGTCCACAGAAAATTGAAATTGGAAATTAGAAATTGGGCTTTTACTTCTCTTCCTAATTTCTAATTTCGAATTTCCAATTTCAACTCTCTTTTCTATCCGCAAGCTTTCAAACAAAAGTGAACCGTCCCACTTGCTCTCTTATTTTCTGGTGACTAATACTTCATCTATTATCCCATATTCCTTTGCCTGTTCTGCTGACATAAAGAAATCGCGGTCTGTATCTCTTTGTATTCTTTCTAAAGGTTGATTTGTATGACTTTCTAATATTTTATTCAATATTTCACGCATTCTAATAATTTCCCGAGCTTGAATATCAATATCAGTCGCTTGCCCTTGAACTCCACCTAATGGTTGATGAATCATAATTCTGGCATGTGGTAATGCATAGCGTTTACCTTTTTTCCCAGCGGCTAAAAGTAATGCGCCCATACTTGCAGCCTGACCTATACAAATAGTAGCAATATCTGATTTAATATACTGCATGGTGTCATAAATTGCCAATCCTGCTGTAACTACACCACCAGGATTATTAATATACAGGTTTATCTCTTTGTCAGGGTCATCAGCTTCTAAGAAAAGTAGTTGTGCAATAATCAAATTAGCTACATCATCATCTATTATTGAGCCAATAAAAATTATTCGTTCTTTTAGAAGTCGTGAGAATATATCATATCCTCGTTCTCCTCTGCCACTTTGTTCTACTACCATTGGAATCAAAGCCATTTTTATTTTCCCTCCTTACTTTTGGTAATTGGTAACTATTTAACCAGTTACCATTATTTAATATCGGCAACTTCAATCAAAAAATCAAGTGTTTTTTGAATTCTCAATTCCTCTTTTAAATTTGCCCTTTGGTTGTTATCTTCAAGATATTCTTTTACTTTTGATGGTTGTGCTCTAAAATTACACTTTACCCACTCTTCATATTCCTCATCTCCAACATTGATATTTTCCTTTTCTGCAATTGAGTCTAAAATTAGTGCTTTTCTCAACCTATCTATTGCTTGCGGTCTCAATTCATTTCTATAGGCATCAATAGTTATATTCATTTGTTTGAGATAGTCATCAACTGTTACCCCTTGCAACACTACATTGTTAAGTATAAGATAGTCAATCTCTTTTTCTATCAATATCTTTGGAAGTGGGAAAGAGTATTGAGAGGCTAAAATTGTAATAATTTCATCTTTTAATCTTTGTGTAGCCTCAAATTCTGCTGCTGCAATAAGGTCTTTCTTATATGCCTCTTTTAATTCTTTAATGGTATTAAAATCACCTATATCCTTAGCAAATTCATCATCTAAAGCTGGTAATATTCTTTCTTTAACCTCATTAATCTTTACTTTAAAAGTTATCTTTTGGCCAGCCAGGTTGGGATCAGGGTAATCCTTCCTCAGTTTAATTCTAAATTTTTTTTCCCTTCCTTTTTTCAGACCAACTAATTGTCGTTCAAATTCTTGTGGGAAAACTTTTTTCCCCATCTCTAATAAAAAGTCCTTATGACTTCCATTCGGTATTGGTTTATTATCTTTAAAACCTTCAAAGTCAAAAATGACTATACTATTTTTTCCTACTGGTTTTTCTACTACCGCTATTGGTGCATGTTTTTCTTGCAATCTACGGATGCCATTTTCTACATCCTTATCTGTAATCTTACTTACCTTTTTGCAAAGTGTAATTCCCTTATAATTACTAACTACTACCTTAGGTTTTACCTCTACTTTAGCCAAAAATGATATAGGTTCATCTTTTTTAACATACTTAATTTCTTCTATCTGAGGTTGTGAAACTACACGGATGTCATTTTCCTTTATTGCCTGTTGATAGTGAGTAATAATAAGATTTTCTATTACTTCTTTTTCTACAGCCGGACCGTATCGTGTTTCTAAGATATGACGCGGGACTTTACCTTTTCTAAAACCTGGCACTTTAACTGCTAATATTAACTTATTGTATTTTTTATCAAATTCTCGCTGAACTTCTTCTTTTGAAATAGTAATCTTTAATGTTAATTCACACTCTTCTTTTTTCTCTATTAATTCTATTTCCACCTGTTATCCCTCACATCTATCCTATCATCCCTAATTCATATAATATGATACTGCATGCAACAATAGGGGCTGTTTCACATCTAAGGATATTATGTCCTAATGATACAGCAATAATCCCTTTAGCTTCTACCTCTGTTATCTCTTGATGTGTAAATCCTCCTTCTGGCCCCACGAAAATAGCAATTTTTTTAAATTTAATATTCCTGTTAAAAACATCCCTTAATAATCCTTTTGCCTTTTCATATAAAATCAGTCCTAAATCAATCTCTTTTATCAATTCTAATGAAGTAGTTAAATTAGTTATTGGATGAATTATAGGGATTTCAGCTCTTTGGGATTGAGCTGATGAGGATTTAGCTATTCTTTTCCATCGTGCGAATTTGGTAGATTCATCTTTTAAATTAACAACAGACCTTTGTGTTTTAACTGGAATTATTCTTCTTATCCCCAATTCAGTACATTTACTTATTACAAAGTCCATTTTAGTAATTTTGGGTAGTGCTTGAACTAATGTTAATTCTATTTTTGTAGCAGGATGGGTAATTTTTTCAACAATTTCACCCATTATTCTATCTTGTGCAGTTGAAGTAATAACTACATTATATTCATTCCCTAAACCATCTAATACACTAATTGTATCTTTTTCTTTTAATCTCAATACCTTTAAAATATGATGGATAGTATCTTTCTCTCTAATACTAACTTTATCTTTAACTATGGTTTCTGGATTGATAAAAAACCTGCGATGTGTCATTTTCTCATTCTACTAATTCAACTAAAGATATTTCCGCTCCATCACCAATTCTTTTGCCCACTTTTAATGCTCTTGTGTATCCGCCGTTTCGATTTTGGAATCTTGGAGCAATAATTTCAAATAGTTTTTTCCCTACATCTTTGTTTTTTACATACGATAGTACCTGTCTTCTTGCATGCAAATCACCCCTTTTTGCCAAAGAGATTAATTTATCTGCCAACACAACCACTTCTTTTGATTTAGCTTTTGTTGTTGCAATTTTTCCATGGCGAAAGAATTCTGTGACGATATTATTCAACATCGCATTTTTATGACTTGCTGTCCGATTAAGTTTTCTACCATTTTTTAAATGCCGCAATTTTTACACCCCTTTTTTATCAATTTTATTTTCTAACAAATGGTCTATATCTTTCATACCTAATGAAAGGTTATATTCTGTTAATTTTTCCTTTATTTCAGCAAGTGATTTTTTGCCGAAATTACGCGTTTTTAACATTTCATTGTCAGTCTTTTTAACTAATTCACCCAATATTTTAATATTAGCTGATTTAAGACAATTAGAAGCTCTAACAGAAAGTTCTAATTCCTCAATATTCATTTTCAACACACTTCTTAATTTCTCAGTTTCTTTATCCACCACTGCTTCTTCAATTTTTTCTTCTTCCTCCTCAAAGTGAATAAATATTGCGAGTTGCTCTCTAAGGATTTTAGCTGCCTGTTCTACTGCTTGATTAGGTTGCAAAATTCCATTTGTCCATATTTCTAGAATTAATCGTTCATAATCGGTTATTTGTCCTACCCTTACATCCTCTACTTGGTATGCTACACGGACTACTGGGGAAAAAAAGGAGTCTATAAAGATAACTCCAATTGGTTCTTGTCCTGTTTTATTTTGTTCAGCAGGTACATAACCATATCCTTTATCTACCTCTACCTCCATAATTAATTTTCCATCAGTATCTAATGTAGCAATGTGGAGGTCTTTATTAATTATTTCTACCTCTGGAGGGCATTCGAAATCTTGTGCTTTTATCTCTCCTTCCATTTCTTTATTTAAACGAATTCTTCTTGGTCCAGAGTCGTATAGTTTTAAAATCAATTTTTTTAGATTTAAAATTATGTCAGGAACATCTTCTACTACTCCTGGAATAGTATCGAATTCATGAAGCACACCATCTATCTTTACCCAGATAACCGCTGCCCCTTCTATAGTTGATAATAATACTCTTCGTAGGCTATTGCCAATGGTAGTTCCCAAACCTTGTTCAAATGGCTCAGCTATTAATTTCCCATAGGTATTAGTTACTGTTTCTTTTTCCCATTCTATTTTTTTAATCTTCTTTAAGGCACTTATTCCTCCTCTACTGCCCATATTTTTGTAACCTCCTCTTTTATTGGTCTTCTTGAAGAGCTATTTTCCCTTCATCCCCACCCTAATTAACAATTAACAATTAACAATTGACAATTAACAATTGACAATTAACCATTTATCCGAGAACCTTCAATCTATGACTATTTTGAATACAAAGCAACAATTAATGATTCATTGATTGGAAGATCAATATCTTGTCTATTTGGAAGACAAACTACCTTTGCTGATAATTTATCCTCATCCATCTCTAACCAACTTGGTACACCCTTTGGAGAGGCACTTATTTTTAATATCTCTTTAATTCTATTCTGGCTTTTAGGTTTTATCTGGATGGTATCCTCTGCCTTTACTAAAAATGATGGGATGTTAACTTTTCTCCCATTGACGATTATATGGTTATGTCTTACTAATTGTCTTGCTTGTGCTCTTGATTCTGCCCATCCTAAACGATATACAGTATTATCTACTCGTCGTTCTAATAAAACTAACAGATTCTCACCCGTTATTCCTTTTTGAGTAGCTGCCTTGGTGTAATAATTTCTAAATTGTCGTTCAAGTATCCCATAGATATGTCGCACTTTTTGTTTTTCTTGCAATTGAGTTGCATAATCTGATATTTTTCTTCTCTGTTCTTGTCCTTTTAATCCTGGTGGATAATTGCGCAGGGTAAGTGAGCATTTTTCTGAGATACAACGAGCTCCTTTTAAAAAAAGTTTCTCTCCTACTCGTCGGCAAATTTTGCAGTTTGAACCTCTATATCGTGCCATTTATTTAATCATCCTCCTATTCTTTTTTCTTTGAGTTATCAAGATAGCCCCCACTTCGTGAGGGAAGGGTTCAAATGTCTATAAGGATTAATAAATTTAAATCTTACCAACTTTTACTTGATCATATAGGAAACTATAAAATTGGAGTAGAGATTTTAATCTCTTTTTTTAGAGGATAAATCCTCTACTCTATTAAAGTTATCAAGCTTTATCGAGATTTTCTCTGGAACCCTTGAAACCTCGAAACTTTGAACCCTTCTTTGATCAAGTCTTGTTTAGTGTAAAAATTATCTTCCCTAAAAACTTTTTAAATTCCGATGCCATAAGATTATCTCACTATAATTAATATATAATACCATATAATATATATTTTGTCAACCCTTTTGTTGAGATTTTCAGAAATTCTCCAACTTAATTCATAAAGAGGGGTAGTGAGTTATGTTGAGTTTTGCAGACAATACTTACCCTTTTCCACCAACAAAATTTATTTATGAGAGTTATTAAAATTTATTATTTATTTATTTTTTAGGAGGATTCTTTTATCTGAAAATCATCGGCAATAAATACAGGGATACAAGCAACCATAATTCTCCCAAGAATGATAATACCATAGGAACTAATTAGATAAAAGATAAGGTTTAATATTTTTTTGTAGGTTTCTTTTTTTCATCTTTTCAAATCTTTTTTTTATTTAACCTTTACTTTTAAAACAAAAGTTGCAGTGCCTAAAGGGGAAATTTCAGCTAACATCCATTTTACATGACTCACTGGTTGGGCATTATCATTATCAAAGTTAGTTCCACTACCATCATGACAATAAGTAATTGTCTCGAAACCACCTGCATCTGAAAATGTAGTATAAGATGGAATAGCATCAATAAAGGTAATATCTGTAACAGAATTTGTACCTTGATTAGTTGTTGCAATAGTATAGGTAATTGTTCCTCCTGGTAGAATTTCAGTATTATCTACAGATTTAACGACTATTACATTATGTGATTCTAATGGATGAGGAGATCTATGAGAAGGAGATAAAATTTGAGGCTTTTGAACCACATCTGGAAGTTTTACTATTTTACCTTTATTACTTGTATAACTAATCCAGGCTGCATGAGCACTTGATACCATAATTACTACTAACATCAAACCCAATAATGGTTTCATTCTATCCATAATTCTCATCTCCTATGTAATCAGTGCTCGGTAATCGGTAATCAGTTATCAGTATACTGTTCACCTAATCACTCCCAATTTACCCGTGACTTTCTCTCCTGTGTCATTATCAATCACTAAATATATATAAATTCCACTGGCAACATTTTCATAAGCATCATTCCTTAAATCCCAATTCTTTTCTTGCCCTATGTCTTTCTTTTCTAATGTCCTGACTAATTCACCAGCAATATTAAATATCTTAATTGTTACATTTTCAGTTAATCCTGCAAATGTAAGTTGATAATGACGATTAGAATAGCATGGATTAGGATAAACAAATACCTTAGATAATCTTTTAGCTGCTGGCTTTTTAGATGGAAAGATGGCAAATTGAGAAAGATGAGTAACTTCAACAGTAATGGTATTTTTAATTTGGTCTCTTATCCCATCAATTAATTCCCATTTCTGATTAGTATCATTCCAATAGAATACCCTTAGAGTTGATTCATCTTCACCTGTAATATCTTCATAACCATCATTATCTACATCTAAATAGAGCATAGTAATGGTAACCTTTTGAGTAAATTCTTTCTTAGGTGTTTTAAATTCATAGAAGGCAGCAGGTTTATCACTCTGAATAAGGAAATTCCCCGAGGGGTCTGGAGTATCCTCTATTGCCTTCTGAGTAATGGACACTGTGCCTTCTTCAGGTAACGCATCTTTAGGAATGATAATTGTAGTCTCTCCATCATCAGGGTTACCATCCTGCACAGTAATTGTACCACCTTGTTCAGGAATTGTTCCTAAAGTAGTTTGAGAGATTTCTATTTGATATTCTAAAGTTGAAGTGGCATTTAATCCGTCTGTTGAATATATTTGATATGTAATTCCAGCAGTACCAACTAAATCAGGTGGGATGGTATAAGAGTAGATGGAATCAAAATCCATAGTCATAGTTCCAGTAATCGCAATAGTCTCAGTTCCATAATGTAATAAAGCCTTATCAACTATAGTTCCATCTGTAATAGTTCCTTTAATAATAATCTTATTACCTAACATACCAATTTTAGTAATTGGTGTATGATAAATTTTAGGTGGGGTAATGTCAAATCCAGTGCTAACAGTAGCAATTTGAGTATCAGGCATTCCCCATGTATCTGTTCCAGCACAATTAGCAGTAATCTTTGCAGTTACATTATCTCCTTCATTACTTTCAGGAACTATCACCTCTAAAAAGAAATATCTTGATTGCTCTTGAGGTAATGTAATAGAGTCGAAGGTAGCGGTTTCCGTTGCTTGATGAATGCCATCCTGATTAGTATCCTCAATTAGGTTTACTTGCCAGTTAGAACCTATTATGCTTAATGAAAACTTAATCGTATCAGTACCATTACCTTTATTAGTGATGGTGTAGGTATAATAAACAGTTCGAGAACCGCCTAATAATTTATCTTGTAATTTATCAAAAGGAGCTAACCCATAGCCTTGCAAGATAGTAGTTGTAGCAATTTCTTGTGTAGTAGTCGCTGCTTGTATAAACTGGCTCTTATAAATCAATATCACATCTCCTGGCACATCAGCTACGGTAATAGTACCTTTATCTCCACCATTAGTAATAATAGTCCCCGCAGGAGTAAGAGTAGCATAAATTGTAATAGGTTTAAGTAAGACTAATAAAAAGAAAACTAAAAAACTAAAAAACATAAACACAGAAGAACTAAATGATAAACTTTTCATCATTAATTTCTCTCCCACTCTTCCCTATTTTCCCATCTCTCCTTTCAATTTTACCAGATACCACAAAATAAGTCAATAAAAAAAACAAGAGGTAATTTTTTACCTCTTGTTTTTTGGTTCTTACTTCTTGAGTTTTTTCTGACGATTATTATGCCTTCACTCCTATATTAGTTTTAAAGCCTGTAGTAATTCACGATGCCTTTCTTCTGCACGACTATCAATTTTCTCAATCAATTCTCTTGTCTCTCTTTGCCCTTCTTCAATCATCTTCCCAATATTATCATGTCCTTCTTTAATCAATTTCCCAATATCACCAATCATTTTTCCAATGTCACTGATCATTTCTCTGGTCTCTCTTACTCCTTCTTTGATATGCTTTCCATTAAAGTAAGCAGAGACTGCTATTCCTACACCTAAAAATGTAGCAATTATCGCTCCTTGAGCTAATATTTGTAACCATGTCATTTTCCCCTTCTCCTTTTTAATCTTAAAAAATCTATGTTCCCTTTTACTTAATCACTACCTTAAATCTACATTCACCATCTCTCTGTGGTTGGACATTGCCGTAATTCACAATTCAATAGCTTCTATTCCTGCTTATACATATCCGCCATCCATTTACCTTCATGTCCAGGATTAGGGATAACACTTTGAGTTTTGGGATCAACGATGAAGTCAAGGGCTTCTAATAATAAATAGCCAATCAATGCTGGGGTAGTATCATCATTCTCCATTACTTCCATGACAAAGCTACGACCTTTTAGTTCAATTTCAGCACCTTTAAATGTTCTACGATTTGCTGGTCCATTAGCTGTTTTGATAGGGATGATATTATGAAATTGTAAGCCTAATCTTTCAATATCTACTCTACTGAGACAGATATAGGTTGCACCTGTATCTACAATTGCTTCAACCTCTATGGTGCGAATCTGACTACTTTGAATTAAATTTTCACTTGCCTTAACCACATCCCCATAATTCCTTATTATTATCTTCTCAGTTACTCGTCCCATTCTTCTTCCCCTCTACTTCTGGTTAATGTATAATCTGGGTTAATTACTTAATTACTACCTTAAATCTACATTCACCATAGCCTTGTGGTTGAACAGAACCATTGATTATAAAGTTAATAACATTAGGAGGATTAATATATACTGTGATACTATCTCCACCACCAGTTCCTACTGTCCCTGTCCCACTATTGGCAACATAACTTGCCCAGGCAGGAATGACATCCTGTATCTGAACATTAATTGCCTCGGCATTACCCACATTCCTATACTTCAAGGTATAAGTCAAGGTAGTACCTGGTAATTGAGCATCTCCTGGTGAGACATATTTTTCTAATGTGAGATAAGGCATCGGCGCAGAGCAGGTGGTAATTGTTATATCTTCTATGGTATCTGGGTCACCCCAGGCTACAGTATCCGTCCCGGAACAGGAGGCAATCACCTTATTAGTTGAGGTAGCACCTATTTCTACTAACGGTATATCTACCTTTAAGAAGAAGTAATTACTCTGTCCTGAAGTTAATGTAATACTACCAATTTGTGTAATCTCAGTTTCTTGATGGACACCATCTTGGTTATCATCTCTTAGAATTGTTAAAATCCATGTCCCACCTGCAATATTACTTGCTGACAAAGTAATGGTATCTGTTGCATTACCTGTATTAGTTAGTTGATATGTATAATAAACAGTAGTAGAAGGACTACCCTGTAAATCTGCAGGGCTGGTTAATTGAACGCCATAGCCTCTGGCAAAGCTCAGGGTTAAATCCTGCCGTTCGTCTACATCTCCCCAGCTATCAGATTGAGATGAATTGGCTTTTACCCTGATTGTAGCCGACCCGGCAATTGAGACATCTACCTTCAGGAAAAATTTACGACTTTCATTTTGCCTCAAGGTAATCTGGCTCGGTAATGGCGTATTTTCGGTATCCTGATGGAAACCATCCTGATTAGTATCATCAATTAAAGAAACAGACCAGGTAGCTCCTTCAACCATAGTCGCAGAAATAGTAATAGTATCCGTGCCATTACTTGAGTTACTGACCTCGTAGTTATAATAGACAGTAGCGGTAGGGAAAACAGATTGGTCTTGAGGAGAGGCAAGATAGCCAATCCCATAGCCCTGCAGTATAGTCGTAGTAGTAGCCATGCAGGTAACGGTCTTTGTCCCACCTGTACCCGAGTATATCAAGATGGCATCACCCTTGGCATCGGCTATATTTAAGGTGCCGGTATCACTACCATTGATGATATTCGTCTCCACCGGCGTCCCTAAAGTCGCCTCCTCAACTACATTTCCACCACCCAATCCTCCAATAGCATAAATTTTACCATTAAGTGTAACTGCTGCTAAACCATATCGTCCAGTAGGCATAGGTGCCTTACTCGTCCATGTACCATCAGGAGTCACAGTGGGATCAAATTCCTCCACTACATTTACAATACTAACTTTAGATCCTCCAATAGCATATATCTTATCATTAAGTGTTGTCGCTGCTAAGTAATATCGTTCAGTAGGCATATCTGCTTTCCGTGTCCAGGTACCATTAGGACCTATAGTTGGATCAAATTCCTCCACTATATCTCCAATAGTAAAATGATCTCCACCAATGGCATATATTTTACCATTTAGTGCAACAGCAGCCAAAGAATTTCGTGCGTGATGCATAGGTGCCATAGTCCTCCATGTACCATCAGCACCAATGGTTGGATCAAATTCTTCAACTACATTTGTTTGATTCTCACTCTGTCCTCCAATAGCGTATATTTTACCATTAAGTGCAACTGCTGCTAAACCACCTCGTTTAGTAGGCATATCTGCTTTTCGTGTCCAAGTATCTGTTACTGGATTGTATTCCTCTACTACTATACTATTAAGATTAACTTGTCCTCCGAAATGTATAAATCTTGCCATTAAGTACTGCTGCTCCCAACCATCTTCCTCCAACAAGCATATCTGCTTTTCGAGTCCATGTTCCTGTTATAGGGTTATATTCTTCAAGTACCTTTATACCTTCACTTCCTCCAATAGCATATATCTTACCATTAAGTGCAACTGCTGCTAAACAACTTCGTTCAGTAGTCATAGATGCTTTAGTCTTCCAGTCAAGGTCAAGAGCTAAGACTTGTGTAGTAGCTGCTATATAAATAAGCAAAACCAATTAATCCTAAGACTTTTTTTCTCATAATCTACTTCCCTCCTTTACAGAAATTCTTTATTAGAATAATATCATAAATATTCAACTTTGTCAACAATTTATTTTTTAATTTTCAATTCTAACCCAATTTGATATTCTCCTTTTATTTTCCCCCAATCTTTGCCATTATTATCAGAAAAATAAGACCGGCCGTAATTATAGAAAGTATCAATAGGTATATAAATATTTGTACCATTTGTAGTCTTTAATGTAATTATATTCAATCCCTTTTTCAAGATAGAAGATGTAATTTTAATTTCGAATTGGTTAATAGTTCCATATCGATAAAATTTAGCACAAGATATTAGTGGAGAATCTATTCCATTAATATTAATTATAAATCCTCCCCTATTTCTCATAGTCATATAACTCATAATAAAATTAATATCTTCTATCTCTGAAATATCTCTATCAATAATCAGCTCTTTTTTTATTATTTTAGAATCACTATCTAAAATAATTCCATGACCTTCGCGCCGGCTCTCGTAACCTAAATTACCACAGTCTTTGATAATTAAATATTCTCCTATTGTAGTATATACCCCCTTAGGATTAGTAAAAGAAACACTCAATCCATAAATGCGATCAGCATAGGTAAGAATAAAACATATAGATAATGGAATTAGTGAAAGAGTAATAAATTTATAGTTTTTTACACGAAACTTCTCATACCAATAATACAATAGGAACCCACTAAAAACTGCCAAAACAGGTAGTACTGGTGGACGATACCGTTCTATCACTACAAATAAAATAACAGAAATACTATAGCCAAATATAAAAAAATAAAGTAGAAAAGCTCTCCGCCAGTGCCTTAAAGAAAAAATTATACCTGTAAGTCCTAAGATGACAAAAATATCAAAACTGATTATTATAGGTAATCTTAGTAAAAAAGAATATCTTTTAAGTTGTTCATAATGTGTTTGATGTAGAACTCCCCATTTACTCCAAAATAATAAAAATTTTTTAACCTGCAATTTTATAAATTTCATAGGATCTTTTTTTACAAAATCCAAAACATCTGCTAAATAAAGGTCTTTCCCTTTTTTTTTCATCCTTTCATGAAGATTATTTAAATAAGGTTGACAAAGGTTAAATGCCCCTGTTGCATGTTCATTATTACCTATCCAGAACTGAAATCCGCCAGCAGTAGTAAGTAAGATAAATTTTTTTCCATAAATACAATTACGGATAGTAACAGGTGAGATGGTAATAAAAAATGCTAATAAAACAATGGCATATTTAATTAATATCTTTTTCTTGGGTATTTTGTAAGTAACAAGCATCCATACAAGAATAAATGGAAGAAATACAATTGTATTAGGTTGAGATAAGGTAGCTAATCCTAAGCATACTGCTCCCAAAACAAGATTTTTTGTTATCCCTTCTTCTTTACCTCTGAGAAAGAAAAATAAACAAGCACAACTAAAAAATGTAGTTAAGGCAGTAGATAAAAGTACCCCTTCATAAAATATTAGAGTCCCACATACAGCACAAAGTAATGCCCCGATCATACCAATTGGTTTATTAAAAAGTTGCTTGCCAATAAGATAAGTCAAAAGACAGATAATAACTCCAAGTATGAATTGAATCACCCGTGGGAAGATTAAGTTATAACCAAAGATAAGATAGCATAAGGCCAGGAAATAGTAATACAGAGGATTATAACCAAAAGGTGTGTTAGGGAAAGTTCCATCAAGTATTTCTTTAGCCGCAGTAACATACATATATGTATCATCGCCTGGATGTGGGGCAAAAAAGTACGGGTCATTATTCTTTAATTGAAAGATATATACCAGTCGTAGAAGAATACCTACAAATAAAATACCTCCCAGAAGAACATATTCCTTTTTCACCAATTTAACTAACTCAAAAAAAATCCCTCTTTTAATATTTTTAGGCTTATTAGTTTTTTTACCCTTCTTTTTCTTCTTAGCCATTTTTTGAATTACCTTTTAAAATCACATAGCATAAATCTTACCATTAAGTGCAGCTGCTGCTAACCACCTTCGTCCAGTAAGCATATCTGCATTCCTTTTCCACTCAAGGTCAAAGGCTAACACTTGGGTAGCAAATCCTAAATAAACAGTCAACC
>JBFMDD010000293.1:0-21382 GCA_040754115.1 bacterium | reverse complement strand
AAGCAAAAATTTATGGAAATTCATTGTTTTTTACTACCAATTTCAATCAATTTCTATAAATTTCCATTATATTTCTATCAGTTTCTATCTTTCTTGTAGTGTGAGATGAAAGTTTCATTTTCATTAGCGAACTTAACCGCACAGGTGGAATATTTCCTCTATTGGATAGGCATTAAAGGCAAACCCAAGCCCTTCAATTGTAGCTACTATGTCACATCGTTCAGTAAGGATTAGCTCCCTTCCTCCAAGTGCTACATGAATTGGTGGAACTTTATGAGTAACCGCTGGACAGAGTTCACAGCGTATATATGACCTTACAGAACCTGTATCAAACAATGCCTTAAGTTTCTTACCATCTACCTCAATTTCATGAACAATTCTTCCCACTCTTAATCTCCCTTTATTTTGAACTAAGTTACTAATTACTCTGTAGTTGCTGAGAGTAGACTCTTTTCTACCTCAAAATTCACTATTAAAGGTAACTGAAAATCTGTATCTTTCCTGGCAAAGGATAACGAAAAATCAGTAATTGTAAATCCTACTAATTCCTTTGTTTGAGGAGCAAATCGAAGGATTATATTGTCACCATATTCAACATAATCTGTATATTCAGGATGTCCTTTGGTAACATACAGCACATCTGCCTCACTATCATAAAACATACGAAACATATTTGATTTATTCATGACTATCACTTCTTTTAATTGGATAAGCTGTGATGACGAATTTATTTATTGCCAATTTTACGACAACCACAATGTGTGTATAGTTGTATGGTAAATCATCAAAAGGATAGAAATACTTGAATTTTTGTGGATTAAGTAATTCTTGCTTTCGTTTACCTGCCCGAATTGTTTTCAGGACATCATTAAGTCGACCTTGCAATTCCCAATGATGGTCAACAATGTGTTTCCAGCGTTCTTGCGTCAGAATAATCTCATTTTTCCATCTATCAATAACTTTCCACACACCAAATACCTCTATTTGGTGAAAAATAGAGACAAAGATGGTCTTGCATTCAAGCTACATAACTTATTTTATCACACCTAACTTACCTGTCTTTTTCTCACCGGTATTAGTATCTATAACAAGATAGATGTAAATTCCACTGGCAACAATTCTGTTGTCCTCATTAGTAACATCCCAAGGAGTATTCCCGTCAAATGGGATCTTTTTCACTAACTCACCAGCTATATTAAATATTTTAATTACACCACTTCTCCCAGCTAATTTACCAAAGGTCATCTTATGAGGAGGATGGACAGGATTAGGCCAGACAAATACTTCTTCTATTGGATATATTGAAGCAACTAAAACAAAATTTATCCCGCTCATAGCCATAACTAATAATTTACCTTTAGTAAGCACAACATCTACATTTACTACCTGAGGTTCAGGAATCTGATAACCCTTTGGTGGGACAACCCTAACTTCATAAATCCCAGGTGGCAATCCTGCAATTAGATAAGAGCCATCTGGCAAAGTAGTTGTAGTTCCTTTCAAGGTAGGAGTACCATTCTCAAATGTTAGATATGCCTCAATCAATATATTAGCTAATCTATTGCCTAACTCATCAGATATATTTCCACCGATTGAACCACCTAAGACTGCAAATTTATTACTATTGCCCTCTTTTTCATCAATATTACGAGTAGCAATAGTAACACTACCGCAGGCTTTAAAAATAGTTACCTGGTGGTTATTTAAAATGCCTTCGATAAAATTAACCTCTTTACCGTAATTCAAAGTATCCGTTGTATCAGCAAATGTATTTGATGTTCCATTATAATTTATTACCGTATTTCCATCTTCATCTTTTGCAGTAACTGTAATTCCAAAAGGCGACTCAACTATCTGGTCTTCAATAGTATTAAATACAAAATGATGAAGTTTGCCATGCAATACAGTAATTATTCCCGTAGAGTCTGATAGAGAAGTCTCTGCGACTACTGCTCCTGTTCCTACAGTCACTAAATCCAGGATAACACTGGTCCCCGTAGTAGTAGATAGATTACCAATATTACCAATCAATTCCCAATTTACTTCTATTAAACTAATTTCATTTTCCTGCTTATCAAAAATCTTAGCAAAAAGCTCTAATTTATCATCTGCAGTTAAGGTAATATTACCAATTGGGCTATCATCTTTATCAACTATAATCAAATGGTCTATCTTGCCAACCATGACTGTAATTAATCCTGTAGAGGCTGTAAGTCCTGATGTATCTTCAATTTTAATAGACCCAGTACCTGGCATAGTAGGGTCAAATACAGTCATTGTCCCTTTGGAGATAGATAAAGTTCCAATTTTACCAACCATACTCCATTCAACCTCTACTGGAGCGGTATAATTTCCAGCACCATCATAGCCCATGGCATACAAATAGTAAGCATCTTCATCCGCAGTTACCATAAGATTATGAACTTCTTCTCCTTTTACATCTTCTATCTTTAGTACCAAGGTAATTCCAGGTTTGACTGTAATTGTTCCGGTAAAATCTGAGTGTTCCTTCCCATCATCTATCTTAATCTTCCCAACCCCTACCTTACCTGGCTTAAAGATAACAGATGTCCCCGTAGTTGTAGATAAAACCCCTATGTCTCCGATTACCTCCCAGTTGACCACTTCTTCTCCCCTCAAATTCTTATCATTATCATAGCCTCTTGAGTAAAATACTAAGTTTATATCAGGAGTAGCAGTAAGAGTTCCTATTGGTATCTCTTTAATCTCTCCTTCTATTTGTAATGTTGCTAATGCCCCTGCTTTTACATCAAGCATTACAGTAGCTGTATGTCCCTGCTGGTCATAAGCTATTAATGTAGCTGTACCTATCTTAGTCAAATCAAAAGAAATACCTTTATCTTTCTGCTTATTGATATTACCGACAAATTTATCTAATTGCCAAGTTACTGCAATATCTTTTATTGAATTGTTCTTATCATCGTAAGCTTTTGCAAATAAGTTTAGCGTATTATCAGTGGTAAAAGTACCACCTTTGAATATCTTTCCTTCTAATAATATTTCTATATGGTGAATAGGAGTAGGTATGGCTGCATCATTCAGGTATAATTTTGTGATAGGGGTTTTATCTGCTAACGCACCTGCTAAAATCAGGTCTAAATCCCCATCTTTATCATAATCACAAGGCGATAATGCACAGAAACTTACTCCAGGTAACGCTTGAGAGGTATCCTCAACTAATATTCGGTCATCATTACGATATACTTTAGCTATTACCGTATTCGTGCCTTGTCCTGCAATAAATAAATCTACATCTCCATCTAAATCGTAGTCACCCCACATAGCTGATGAATGAAAAGCTGGTTCAACTTTTTGGTCATTATCTTCAACTAAAGTACCATCTACATCTTTATAGACTTTGATTACTCCTCCTTCAGGAGTCCAGCCAGTAACAAGTAAATCTAATTTACCATCTCCTGTATAGTCTCCCCAGGCAACCGAGCCATAATAGATACTAATCAGGTTTTGTTTTATTTCTTCTGTAGTCCCATCTTCTTTCTTTTTAAACATCTTGGTATATGGTTTCCAGTTAGAATCATGTCCTGCATGAGCATAGGTATCCACTTTACCATCATTATCAGAATCTGCCCATGCGATTGAGCCATAGTTAATCGCAGGGTGTTGGTTAGGGTCTACAGTAAGTGTGCCATTTACATTTGTATAAATTTCAGATGTAGGGGTAACAGATGAATCATAGCCTGCTATGCTTAAATCTAAATCTCCATCTGAATCATAGTCAGTCCAACCTATCTTTCCATAAGAGACACCAGTTATCTTTTGCTTTGTATCTTGTACTAATGTTCCATTATCATTTTGATAGATAATAGTTTGTGGGCCATCGGAGTTACGACCACAAACCGCCAGGTCTAAATCACCATCTAAATCATAATCACCCCAGGAAAAAGATGGTTGACTTACCCCTACTAATTCCTGACCTGAATCAGTAAATTTAGCCGCAGTAGCCCACGATGTAAAAAATACTAAAAAGATGCTGATACCTATTTTTAATCCTTTTTGCATGATCTAATAATCCTCCCTTTTATTGTAATCTCAGTTTATCTTCTTCTTACTATTTGCTCTCCAATCACTTATTTTAGCCCACAGTAAAACACTGACTGCAAAAGCTAACATCATCCCTCCAAACACATAGAATCCTAAATCCTCCATTTTTTATGCCTCCTATTCCTTTGGATGAAGAAAATAACTGACTATAAATAAAAAAAGACTTACTACTACTCCATAACTTATTGTAGTTAAATCAAATCGTTTATCAATAATTTCTTTAAAAACTGTAGCAGCAGCCATTAATTTCCCCATGTCTGCTATAATTTTTGCTAAAAATTCCCTCCGTTTTGGCGGCATTAAGTCCCTCCAGTAAACACTCACTTTTCTTTATAGTTAAACTATACCATAATTCCATTATATTGTCAAGGGAAATTTTAGGCAAAAACTTTGTATTGACAGAGTATTGTTTATATGATATATTTTTAGTCATGAAGGTATTTTTGATTAATCCACCTGCATCAGAGGGGGTAAAAATTGTTCGTGAAGGCAGGTGTATGCAGAGGCAGGGAGCATGGACTTCTACATGGCCACCAATTACCCTCGCACTATGTGCAGGTGTATTAGAAATGGAAAATATTCAGGTTAAACTTATTGATTGTATTATTAAAAATATTGATTCAAATTCATTAAAAGACCAAATAGCCGAATTTAGCCCCAACCTTATAATATTAAATACATCTACTCCATCAATTGAAAGTGATTTATCTATTGCAAAACTGGCTAAAGATATACTTCCACAGGTAAAAGTAGCGGCGTTGGGAATTCATGTAACCGTTCTTCCAGAAGAGTGCCTTAGCCTCTTCTCAAGTCTTGATTATTGCATACGAGGAGAGCCAGAATTCATTGTTAAAGATTTAAGTTTAGCTCTACGGGATGGAGGAAGTATAAAAGACATTTCAGGACTTTCTTATCACACAAATGGTAAAATTATTCATAACCCTGATAGAGAGTTTATTTCAAATTTAGACGAATTACCATTTCCAGCATGGCATTTGATAGATACAGAAGATTACCGCATGCCATTTAAAAATGTTCCTTTCCTGCTTATAGCTACTTCTCGAGGGTGTCCTTATAAATGTACCTTCTGTGCGGATAAGGCATTTTATGGCACTAAACTAAGATTAAAATCACCTAAAAAGGTAGTGGATGAATTGGAATGGGTAAAAAAGACATTTGGAGTAGCAGAATTTCTATTCTGGAGCGAATCGTTTACTATCAATAACAACTTTGTTCTTGAAGTGTGTGAAGAGATACTTTCAAGGAATTTAAAGGTCTCATGGGTATGTAATAGTCGAGTAGATAATGTGGATATAGCATTACTTCGTAAAATTAAAGAGGCAGGCTGCTGGATGATTGGTTATGGAGTTGAGTCTGGAAATCAGCAGGTATTGAATAGTGTAAAAAAAGGTACTACATTAAAGCAAACCCAAGAAGCTGTCCGATGGGCAAAAGAGGCAGGACTTGAGGTGACAGGACATTGTATTTTAGGTCTGCCTGGAGACACGCAAGAAACTATTAAACAAACCATAGATTTTACCATTGAATTAGACCTTGATTTTGCACAATATTATTGTGCAGTCCCTTTCCCAGGGGCTAAATTATATACCCAGGCTCTTGAACAAAACTGGATTAATACCACAGATTGGACTAAATTCGAGCAAAATTTTTCAGTATTAGACTTGCCAAATATAAAAGCTAACAGAATTATGGAACTTCGGAGAGAGGCATTTAAAAAATTCTATCTTAGAAAAAAATTACTCTTAAAAACATTGAGAAGGATTAAATCACTTAATCAACTAATAACATTTATTAGAATGATTAAGGATTTTTTAACATGGATATAATAAAAAAGATTTGACATTATTGAAATAATATGATATAGTATGTTGAGTGCAAAAAAGAGTAGAAATTTTAAAAATAGACCCCAATCATCCTGAAGATGAGAAAATTAAAAAAGCCGCTAATTTTATTAAAAACGGAAAACTTGTTGCCTTCCCTACTGAAACGGTATATGGATTAGGAGTAGATGGACTGAGGACTGATGCCATAAAACGCCTCTTTGAAGTTAAAAAAAGACCAAAAGGGAAACCTATATCTCTTCTTATTTCAGATTTTAATGATTTGGAAAGATTAAGCAAAAATATACCTCAAGAGGCGTGGAAGATAATAGATAAATTTTGGCCAGGACCTTTAACTATAGTTTTATTTGCATCTGATTTAGTCCCACAGATAATAAAGGGCAGAAAACTAACCGTGGGGCTGCGAATGCCCGATAATAAGATTGCATTATCATTAATTGAATCTTCTCAAACTCCTATTGCATGTCCTTCAGCGAATATTTCTGGAGCTAAAGAACCCACTACTTCAAAGGAATTAATGGCGAACCTGAAAGATAAAATAGATTTGATAATAGATGGCGGGAAAACAAAAGTTGGTGTTGCTTCTACTGTTTTGGACTTAACGGGTAAAACACCAATTATAATTCGCCAAGGAGCTATTAGTTCCAAGGAGTTATTAGAAGTACTTAATTCTAAAAACATTTTATTTGTCTGTACAGGCAATACCTGTAGAAGCTTTATGGCAGAAAAATTGTTCTCTAAAATGGCAAAAGAGGCAAATTTGTTAGTTGAAGTTAACTCTGCAGGCACTTCTGCGATTAGCGGAGGAACAGTTTCAGAACTGACTTTAAAAACATTAGAAAAACAAGGAATTAAACCAGATATAGCTTTCACTACATCACTAACTGAGAGAATAATTAAAAAAGCTGATTTAATATTGACGATGGAGAGTTATCATAAAAAAAGAGTATTGGATATCTTACCATTAGCAAAGGAGAAGACATTTCTTCTGACTGAGTATGCAGGATTAGAGAAAAAAGATATACTTGATCCTGTGGGAGGCTCAAGGGAAGGATATGAAACCTGTCTGATAGAGATTAAAAAATGCTTAACTCGTGTAATAAAGAGGTTAATGAAATGAAGATTGCCTTTGGATGTGACCATGCGGGGGTTGAGTTAAAAAAAGAATTAATAAATTATATTATATCTTTAAATCACGAATATGAAGATTTTGGTACATATGATGAGGATTCAGTTGATTACCCTGATTTTGGCATTAAGGTAGCTAAGAGAGTTGCTAATGGTGAATTTGAGTGCGGGGTGCTCATCTGTGCTACAGGAATAGGGATGTCAATTACTGTTAATAAGGTTGCGGGTATTCGTGCTGCTCTTTGTCATAATACTATGATTGTTAAGTTGTCTCGAGAACATAATGATGCTAATATATTAGTTTTGGGAGCTAAAGTAGTAGATACGAAACTTGCAAAGGAGATTTTAAAGATATTCTTAGAAACAGATTTTTCAAATGAAGAAAGACATATACGCAGATTAAATAAGATTAAGGAATTGGAGCAAATAGGAATAGAGGAATAGGGTCGCATCTTGAATTATGAATTGGTATTCTGAAATGAGATACTTTAGCCACCAATAAGAAAAGGAAAAGATGATGGAGTGCTGATTTTTCTAGCCATTCCCTGCACTCTTTACCCACACTTAACTCAGGTGGGCAGAGGTTCATCCCTGGGGAAGGAAATGGTTGCGGGATAGAATGCGCGAGACGAGGAAGTAGTTTATGTTTAAAAACAGCGTCCATATCGACTGCTACCTCAAAATATTGGAGACCTTGCCACGAACAGAGCACGCCACGAAATCCCTGTCTCCAATTCTACTACTTGGACACTATTTACTATATCTTGCAAAAATCCTGACCAAATGTCTTCATGTGGTTTATTATAACACTAATACCTCACGGAGTTAAGTGTGTGTTATGCTCAGAGGGGGAGGGGGTAATGTAACGACCTCCATCTTATCCAGTGCTTTTAAAATCATCGGCTTTAACTTATACAGCGCTGGTTTTAAAATATCAAGTCTTGAGATAGATTATGCCTTCTATGATTACGATGAATTAGATAAAACACACCGCGTCTTGCTGAGGAGAAGGTTTTGATTTTGAGGAGGATTTTTAACCAAATGAAGAAAATCTTAAGTTTAGTAGTTTTAGGCATACTTTGTGGAATGATGTGGGTAAATCTTGCCTATGCTGATTTAACTAAACAGGATATAGAGGAGATAAGAAAGATTGTAAAGGAAGAAGTGAATGACCTAAGGCAAGAGATGAATATAAGAATAGATGATGTGAATAAAAGGATAGATGATATGAGGCATATCATCCTGTCTGGGTTTGCAGTTCTCTTTGCAGGAATGTTTGCATTGATTAGTTTTGTTCTTTGGGATAGAAGAACAGCCCTTGCCCCTGCGGTTAAAAAGGCAAAGGAACTTGAGGAAAGAGAAGAAAAGATGGAAAAGGCGCTCAAGAAGTATGCCATCCAACAACCTAAATTAGCAGCGATTTTAAAAGAGGTTGGAATTTTGTAGATTATGCCTTCTGTGATTATGATGAGTTAGGTGATACACATAGAATTTCACTGATGACTAAATTCTAAGGATATTGGGTAATTAGGTAATTGGGTAATTAGTTACCCATTTACTCAATCAACCAGTTACCCAATTACCCAACTTCGCTCTTTGACAATTTAATATTGTTTTTTTGTGTTGACAATTAAAAGGAAAATAAGGTATAATAATTTGTAAGATGGAGAGATGGGAAAGAAGGATAGAAAACAGAAGATAGATGACAGAGGACAGAAAAAACGGTTACAGAAATACAAGATGCATTTTGCATAAAAAAAGGAGGTTTTAAGAAAGAAGATGCAAAATAAAGTATTAAAGATTATTCTAACGGTGTTAGGGGTTATTCTTATTGCCTTTACAATGGTTTGGTTAGAAACATTACATCGGGCAAAAGAGGCATTTTATGAAGGGGAAAAGGAATACAAGAAAAAGGATTATGACATGGCAGTAGTATGGTATGGCTCAACTATTAGATTCTATACCCCTGCTTCAAAATGGGTTAAAAAGGCAAAAGAACGGATATTTGAAATAGCTAAAATGTATGAAGAAGAAGGCAAGTATAAAGAAGCAGCAGATACCTACGGTGAAGTAGTGCATGGCATCTATGCCATCCGCAGCTTCTATACCCCACATGAAGACTGGCAAAAACAGGCAATGGAAAAAGTTGAAGAATGTAAAGAAAAGATTAAAAATAAGGCTTGACTTTTGGATTAAGATATGGTAATCTAATTAAAACTATATCTTTCAAGGTAACGAAGATGAAGAAATTATTAATATTGAGTTTAATATTTATAATTCTACCCAATAATTCCTTTTCTCAAGATAAAATCAGAGAGGAATTAGCCGAAATTAAAAAGGATATAACTGTATTAAAAGAAGAACAAAAGACTATAAATAAAGGAATAGATGATTTAGACGAAAGCATACATCGAGAAATAGGAAATTTAAGAAAGGTAATGGTGGTAGGGTTTTGGATATTATTTATCGGGCTGGTGGTACTAATAGGTTTTGTCATTACTGATAGAAGGAATGCATTAGCGATAGAAAGGTTAAATCAAAGCCAAAAAGCAATAGAAAAGACATTAAAACTATATGCTATGAAAGAACCAAAATTTGCAGAGGAAATGCAAGTAGCAGGATTGCTATAAAATGCGCCATATAGTCATAAAGTACTGTTCACTGCACATAGTGGATTACTTTTTCAAGAGCAGGTTTAACGAATGAAGAATAAGCTGATAAAAATCACAAAACTATAGTTTTTGATTTTCGAGTAAAAACAGGTAGGTATGTCTAATTAAAAATCGAAAATTTATAAGGAGGAAATGAGGTATGAAGAAAAAAGTATTAAATATTTTTATCGCTGTAGTTACAACATTATTTATTGTAGGTTTTGATAGTTTCAACAATGTATCAGCAGAAACTTCGATAACTTTAGATATGTGTCAGAAAGTAGCTACCAGCAGGCTTAATTGGTATCCACAATGGGCAGGGGCAAAAATTGGGACGGTAACCGTTTATTATGACATTAAAAATAAACCTTCTGCCTACCTATTTAGTGTGGTTAAGGATGGAATGACTTCAGGCTATATAGTTACAAGTGCCAGGTCAGATTACTTCCCGATAATTGAATTTGGACTGGGACAAGTCCCTTCTGGTAATTTAGATAAATGCAGGGAGATAGCCGCACAATCCATTTCTACTAAATTAGGTTCACCAAAGTTATTATATTTAGGAGGGATAGATTATCTGGTAAGTTTTCCCCTCGAAGGAAGTGCGGAAACTATTACCGTCGGACTAAAATCAGGGATGATTTATTCCAGAGAGAATTTAGAGCGAATGCAGAAAATTCTTGATAGTAGAAGCCAGGAGCAAATAGAGCAATCTGAAAGTTGCTGGCAAAGAATAATTTCAGAGATAGAAGTCCCTCCAAGAGCACCGAGAGCAATTGAGCAGAAATATTTAGATGGAGTAGAAGGATATACATGGTATCGTGGCGGTCCACCTTCGGCAGGCGGAATGTTACTTAATTATTATGGAACAAACACATCAGCATTAGGTTCATATACTGCACTTTATGAGGTACCAGGAACATTTACCTGGTATTTTCCTGAGACTACTCCATTATTCTGTTATGGTCCCAGAGGATTAGTTAACGAATTAGCAGACTATTGTGGTTATCCTAACAAAGGTGGAACAACTACCGATTACCAGAAAAAGGAACAAACTGATAAATTCCCGGCGGCAATTGAATATGTCACAAAAAAGCATGGTTATAATTTTGAAACAAATGTTTTACCTTCTGGAGGACCAAATCAATATATTGACGATTTTAAAGCCGAGATTAATGCTAACCGACCTTTTATATTAGGCTTAGGCGAGGATAAAGTAGACCCTGAATTATTTGTATATACCCTTGCCTATGGATATAGATATTCCACATTACCTTATGAACACTGGATAAAACTCTGTATATCAGGTTTAGGAGTAGTTTGGAATAGTGAGGTTTTGCTTGAAGATCAAACAGGTGTTTTTGCAATCTTTTCTACCCATCCACCTATAGATACTCAACCAGACAAAATAGAGGTCTATCACAGACAGGATCCCAAGACTAAACAACTAATCTATCCTGAACCTTTATTTAAACAAGGAGCAGATGTCTATGTTACTGTTTCAGATGGGACGACTACAGGACCGGCAGTAGTTGTTTGTAATATCACGGCAACCCAACTCAGTCATAAATCAACAATTACGGTAACAGTTAGAGATGATGGCAATGAATATGATATGCGGGCTTATGACGGTATCTATACCGGTATGTTTAATTTTGATAGTCTGGGATTAGGTAATGGAGAGCGAGGGATTATTACGGCTAATTTAAATAATGGCACGATGGAGGGAACTTTTACCATTATAGCAGAGTATATCCCACCTGCTTTTATTAACCCGCCTTCAGTATCAAAATATATCTTTTCGCCAGTAATATCACCAGGAACAACCACCATATTATTTACTGCGCGTGATGATATAGCCAATGGTACATGGACATACACCATTACTATTGATAGTGGGATTATACCTTTTGGCATCGGCTCGACAGGCACCTGTCAGGGGTCGACAACAATAGCCTTTGATTGGAATGGTAAAGATATTGGAGGGAATATCCTCTCAGATGGCACTCATACGGTAACCGTAGTTATTGGTGATTTAGCCGAAAATTTTGAGACAAAGACTACACAGGTGATTATTGATACTACCCTGCCGGTGATAGAAGGTGCAGTTTTATCAGACTATTATTTCTCACCACCTTTACCAAAAGGAACAACCACTGTTAGGTTTACGGGTAGTGATAATTATGGTACATGGTCTTACCAATTATTGGTTGGGACGAGGACATTATATGGCTCTGGAACTCCTGTGGGTACTCGAACAACTAAATCTGAGGTAGTATTTGATTGGAATGGCTATGTGAAAACAAATGGTAGTGAAGAGTTACTTGGTGAAGGAATACACACTATTACTATCTTCCTTACTGATTTTGTAGGTAATACTGTCTCTACTTCACTCCTGGTAAATATAGATAAGACTAATCCTGGTATATCTCCTCTTACCCTGTCAAGAGAGATATTTTCGCCTCAAGGTATTTATCCAGATACAACCATCTCCTTTACCGCTTGGGATGTAACTAGTCCCTGGCAATATGCTATCTTAGTTGATGGTCAAGTCCCTGGCGGGCAAGGGAGTTCTTCTGGTACTTGCACTGCGGGAACTTCAAGTCTAAGTTTCATCTGGAATGGTTCACCACTGAGTGAAGGAACTCATACTGTCTTAGTCACTATAACCGATTTTGCCAGCAATACTGTTAGTGCTACTGCCAGTGTGATTATTGATACAACTAAGCCAACTATCAATAATTTTTATGCCTCTGATTATTACTTTGCTCCACCTGCTACGGTTAGTATAACCTTTACCGGTAATGATGATAGGGGGACATGGGATTATGAATTAAAGGTGGATGGTCAAACCCCTGGTGGAGTAGGCACACCGACAGATAGATGTGTGGGCAGTCAAATGATAACATTTATCTGGGATGGTTCACCACTGGGTGAAGGTAGTCATACCGTCTCGGTTAATTTGACTGATTTAGCCGGGAATACTAACACTATGTCTATCTTCATTGTTACGGATAATACACCACCAACGATTGGTTCATTAACGGCTTCTGATTATTATTTTTCACCAGGAAGTTCAACAGGAGTAAAGGATACAACGACTATTTATTTTACGGGCAATGATAGCTTAAGTCCCTGGACATATTCTTTATTAATTGGCACCAGAACCATAGATGGCGCAGGAACACCACAGGGAACACAGACAGGACCTGTAGCTATATCATTTCAATGGAATGGGAAGGTAATGGGGACATTTCTTGAAGCAGGACAATATAATGTCCTGGTTGTTTTAACTGATCAAGCAGGGAATACTAAAACAGAAACTATCGCTATGACTATAGATAACACGCCTCCAACAATAATTACTGAACTATCTTCCACCAGTTATTATTTCTCGCCTTTAAATAATCTGGGGACTCCTACCTTCTCATTTGAAGCTGATGATGATAATAATATATGGTATTATGAGTGGATAATAGGTAGAAAGACACCACAGGGAACGGCTACGGGAACAGCCACAGGAATGACAAAAATCGAATTTACATGGAATGGAAGGGATAATCAGGGGAATAGATATGCAGAAGGAACATATTCAGTTGTGGCACTCCTTACAGATAGCGCAGGAAATACAAGGAGTACTATGACCCAAATTACTATCGATGATACCCCACCTGAATTTATTGCTCCATTACAGGTTATACCGACTAAATATTCCTATAATAGCCCTATTTTGGCTACCATTACCTTTACTGCGTTAGATAAAAGTGGTGGGACATATACTATTGATATTGATATTGATGGTGAAGAACCAGGAGGAATTGGTTCTGCTACTGGAGTATGGCAAGGGTCAAAGACCGTTGTCTTTTATTGGAATGGTAGAGATAAAGACGGATCTGGATTTGCCGATGGATTTCATACTGTGCAGGTAACTCTTAAAGATGTATTAGGGCTGACAACAGTTAATACTACCCAGGTTGAATTAGAAAGTACACCTCCAACTATCTCTTCATACGATGTTTCAACTTATATTTTTAGCCCAATTGGAGAGAAGGCGACTACGACAACGATTAAATTTACAGCTAATGATAATACGAATAAATGGTCCTATGAATTACGCCTTGGAACTCGAACACCAGCAGGATGGGGAAGTCCAACGAGTGGTGCTTGTGAGAAATTGCAGGCGATAGTCTTTACCTGGAATGGCAGATGGATGAATAATGGTAGCGAAACATTGTGTGAGGATGGGATACACTCATTTACGATAAGAGTTTGGGACGAAATGAGTAATGAAACTTCTGTTGTTATATCAATTACGATAGATACTGTTCTGCCACAGATAGAAGGAATTGAAGAAGATACTGTTGGTATAGTCAAGTGTTTAGGAGAGCGGATATTATTTAAATTAGATGCCACGGAAGAAGGAGAGGCAGTAGTTTTATTAGGCACTACTACCTTACAAAGTGCAGAAGAAGTGGTTACGGGAGGACAATTTATTAGTTTAGATGGTGGGTGGAATCAATTTGAAACAGACCCTATTGGTGGCTGGGTTGAAATTATCGCCGTTAAACTAAATCCAGGCACAGTTACCAGCTGGAAGTTTAAGATAAAAGACTATACTACAGTGAGAGGCTTATATAATGCTATTAATACCGCTCTAACAGGTATTGGAACATTTACTTATTCCACCTTTACTGATAGGTTCACACTCAGTTGTTATCAGGATTATAGAATAATCGTCAATCAATATGATGTAGAAGCCTTTCATGTTCCATTCTTTACCTCGACCAAGATACCTGTAGGTTATGTAACATTGCCTGATTATCGAGGTAATGGCATATATAAAGGTTATTTTGAAGTGCCTAAAATGGATGTAGCCAGTAGTTTTGATCTACTGGGATATTTTATGGATTCAGCTGGTAACTGGGCTTCTAATAATGGCACTTACTCCCATTCTATCCAGCTTGATGGTACAAGACCTGTCCCGGTTGGTAACTCAAAAATAATTGGATTAAGAGTAGAACCTTCACCAGCAACTACTATCTTTAATACTAATCTGACGAAAATGACCTTAAGTATGATAGTGGCAGAAATATATGACCAGCCATTTGATATTATCGGTGTAGACATGGGAACATCTTCAGCCACTCTTAATATTAAGCTAAAAGAAGGTAAAAATGTGGATATCGGAGATACAGTCATTATCTGGAATGATTACCTTCGAGATAATAAAAATATCTACAAAGACCACGGCCGGGTTTGGTGTGTAAAATTGCCAGCAACTAACTCCGTAACGATATCCTATAATTCACCTTATTTTGGGGCGGTAATAGGAACAGATTCAATACCTTCTCTAAAGCAATCTAATATGCACATCATTACAGGCACATTTACTATTGGTGGCATGGCATTAGTTGATGTTGGTATCCTTCAAACAGGGGTAAAACTATATGATGATGGAGATGCGGAGTATCATCGGGATTTAGTTAGAAATGATGGCATCTATACAGGAATTTATACTGTTCCACCTGAAATTGAAGTAAAAGATGTTTCTATCATCGGGCATTATATTGATCCAAATGCCAACAGAGTATCTAATGACGGTTATCCATTTAATGATGTTGAAAAGTTACCATTTTATTACCCTGACCATGATAGCGATTTCTCTAACAATATTTATGTTGAAATTGACACTATTCGTCCAATAGTAACTTTAGTTGGAGTTACCTCTCCATTTAATCCTCTGAAGGATAAAAAAGCAGAGTGTAAATATCGACTTCTAAATAGTATTACTGCCAATGTCTCTATAGAGATAAAGAAAGGTACCAGCTCAATTAAGGATTTAGGTAGCCAAGTGGCTAATCAAGGAGATAATGTATTTTATTGGGATGGTAAGGATGACGAGGGAAATTGGGTTTCAGATGGAGTTTATAGATGCTATATTGATGCTAGAGACATAGCAGGAAATAGCACTAAAGAAACGGTCTATGCAGATATTAAAGTTACTACTGTAGAAATTAAGATAGATGAGTTAGTCTTAGATGTGAGTATGCCAACACCTAAGGAAAATAAAACCATAGTTGACCATCTGACGGTGAAGGTGAAATCGTCTATTGATGCCTCACCATTTCAACTACAAAATCTTGATTTTAATCTGAACCGCTACTCATTATTTAATAAACCCTATGCTCTATTTAATATTAGTGTTCATGATTCAACTGGTAAGTTACTCTTTAATATAGGTCCTGATATTAGTGGTTATGGTAGTGACCCACATTTACAGGATGATGATTTGCCTAATTATTATATTCGTCCGGAAGATAGAATTCCTCCTGAAGGAACAAATACTATTCTTTCTTATTATCCTCTGCCAACACCTTATGAATTACCTGAATATGGAGACCATAATCCCGGTAATGATTTTGATACCTTAAAACCTTTTGACAGAGGGGTCATTGATGATAAGAATTGTAAAAATTATCAGGCTAATTTTGTAGGTGGACTAAGTAATCTAGAATTGGGTGAGGGAACTTACTATATTAGAGTATTTGCTAAGTTAGTCGCAGGATATTGGGAATGGGCGGGTGACTGGGAGCGTGATACAGGTAATAATCCGATAGGGGAAAGATGGCACTTTTTACCTGACTATGGACATTATGGAATTCTGTCAACGGTTTTTGAACAGCGATTTGAATTAAGGGTAACTGAATATAATGAGACAGACCATACTGCTCCAGTTATCCTGGAGTCCTTCCCAGCCAATAATGAAATAGTAGCACCAGGAGCGGTTAAAAGTGGAGATGAGGATATGGAACATGTCGTCTGGGTTCGAGTAACAGATAATGAACAAAAGGTTGATTTTGGAAAATCTAAGATTACCCTTAAAGATGCAAATGGTGATACTGTAGATGGTCAATCGTCAAACAATGCAGTAGATAAACTTTATTGGATAATAGATAAGGTTAAATTCCCTGACGGATTGACCACACCGGGCCAATATTTTATTGAGATTAAAGCAATGGATAAAGCGGCAAATAGTAAATGGGAAACGCGAAAATTTAATGTTGAAGATAAAATACCACCTAAAGTAGAATCTACTTATCCAATTGACGGAGCAATATTTGGAGAGTATGATACAATCGGTATCCAGTTTAAAGCAGTTATATCTGAAAAGGACACAGGTGCTTCAGGAATAGATTGGGATAAGTCTAAAATTCTATTATTCAAAGATAATGTTGACATAACAAATCAACTGACACGATATGAACCAGACAAGGTCAATGAAAACTATGGCACATTAAAGTATTCCATTGCCTCATTGTTGTCTGCTGGAACATATACTATGAAGGTAGAGGCATGGGATAAATCAACTATTCCAAACCCTAATGGTGGTATCCAAAAAGTGATTACCTTTTATGTCACAGCCGAGGGGTACATCTATGTAAAATTAGGGGCATTGACATATTTGAGTATTCCACCGATGACCTGGGCTACCTGCACGACTACAGGTTCAGCAACACTGGTTGGCTCGACTACTATTGCTGTCGGGACTACTACTGATACTCCGCCAACACATGATGGATTGGAATTTATAGAACCAGTGATTAGATTTCTATTTGAAGGTCAAGAAGGAAGAATAGTGTTTAGTCGAGATGTAGTTCTAACTATGTATTATACTGAGGCAGATGTAATTAAATTGCAAACATTAAACCTTAGTGAAAAAGATTTGAGTATATATGAAGCAGATATGCAAGCATTACCTAATCCTGAGTGGGAAAATAAAGTGACCAGTGTTGTAGATGAACAAAATAACTGTATCCATCTTATAATAAACCACGGGACTGAATTAAAAGATAAATATGCCATTATGTATTCTACACCAGGGGATATCGTCGAAACATTTTACAGTAATGGAATTAAACGTGCAGAATTAAGAATTAAACCTGGAACAAAACTTTCGGGGAATAAAACTATCCTAAAGGGTACTATTGTTATGGGCACAGGAATTGATCCAGGAAAGCATAAAGATGAGATAGGATTAGATGCGATTACACCGATGATTGAATTTCGGGTAGATAATACCGTAACCAATCTATCTTTTACTCAATCAGTAGATTTCACGCTATATTATCGAGATGATGACTATCCCGATGAAGTTAATGAAACAGAGCTAAAAGTATATGGCTGGGATGGAACTAACTGGTCTCCATTATCAGGAACTATAACCAGTGAGACATCAGGTAATTGGATATTAATCACGACCACCTTTCTCCCTCAAATAGTAGCCATTATGTATCCAATGGTAGGAGTAACACCGACTTTAGAATCATTCAGGGAAAGTGTCTGTGCCTATCCCAATCCAGCTAAAGACGGGTGGGTAAAATTTAGATATAATTTATCAAGAAATGCCCAAGTGAGCATTAAGGTCTATACTATCTTGGGTGATTTAGTCTGGAAGGCTAATTATAATGATTCTGCAGGCGGAGGAATTATACATGATTGGAAGTGTGTTAATAACAGTGGGAAAAAGATAGCCTCAGAGCTTTATATCTATCGCGTAACTGCAAATGATGGTACTCAGGAAGTATCAGTTACGAAGAAATTGATTATTATTCAATAAAAAGAAAAAACCAGAGGACAGAAGGTGGTAGTTGCAGGCTTATATCTTGTGTAGTGCAGGTTGTAGTAGCGGTGGTAGGTTTTAGATTGCGTCAGATTGAATCGGGGGATTGGAGTGAGAGCATTTGTGCTGTCATGACACCACAAGTGGCGTCACTCCGAGTGAGCGCGATTGCACTATCACTGATACCACAAGTGGTGTCAATCCAATTGTTTTTTATTCTCTGCGTCCTCTGCGTCTATGCTGCGGTGAAAAAAACATTTTCAGGAGAAACGGTCATGAACCGTTGGTTCACAACAAAAGAATGAAAATAGGAAAAAACAGGGGGAGGAAAGATTTTCTCTCTACTTTCTACTCTCTACTTCCTATTTTTCAGGAGAATGTATTATGGCAAATGAAATAAAGCAAGTATCAGATATAGTTACTGGATTTCGTAATGTCATTCAAGACCTTTTAGTGCCAGAACTAAAGGCAATAAAAAAACAATTGGAATCCCATGAACATGAATTCACTCGCCTGTGGGAAGAAATAAGAGCCTTACGAAATGAAATGAAAGAACTACGACAAGAAATGAATGTACGATTTGAAGCTATACATGAAGAAATGAAAGATTTACGACAAGAAATGAATACACGCTTTGAAGCTGTACAGAAGGATATTCATGAACTTAAATCTGGACAAAAAGAAATATTATTGAAGCTTGATATAGAGAAGAGGGTAAATAAGTTAGAGGTACTATTTCAAATCTTAAGAGGAGGTTCAGAAGTAGTTGCGGCGACGGGATAAGTAAGAAGATGAGAAGATAAGAAGATGAGAAGACCAAAAACAGATATATAAAATCGAAAATCAAAAATTGAAAATTGTAGATTCTTGGATAAAAATAAGGTTCAAGGATCGAGAAGCAAGGTAGAGTAATCTTGTTCCTTGTACCTTGATCCTTGTTCCTTCGGTGGGGGTGAAAAGAAAATTGTCTGTTTGGAAGGCTAATAAAATCAACACTCAAATTTATCCTAGAGTCTTCCAAATTATAAAAGGAGGTTATTTACTAATGAAAAAGTTGATAGTATTAATTAGCATTTTAATCTTCAGTCAACCAGTAATTAGCTATGCAGGGGATGATGATGTTGGAATATGTACGGCGCAATTTTTAAAGATAGGGCAAGGACCAAGGGTAGTAGGCATGGGAGGTGCAGGAGTAGCAATAGCAGATGATGTAAATGCTACCTACTGGAATCCTGCAGGACTTGTTCAGCTTGAATTGCGAGAAATAACCGCCGCTCGTACCAACTGGTTTGAGGATATAAAAACTAATTACCTTGCATATACCCAATCACTTCAACCTATTAACAATAGAAAAAGAAGCATGGGAGTAAGTTTGATTCTGCTAAATGTAGAAGGAATTGATGGAAGGGATAATACAGGACAAAGAACAACATCATTAGAGGTGGATAATTTAGCCTTATCTCTATCTTATGCCATTGAATTACGCCAGAATCTTGCCTTTGGATTTAATGTAAAAGCGATTAAACAAGACCTCGGCGGAAATAAAGGTACAGGGATGGCTGTGGATATTGGACTTTTGTCTAAATATTCTAAAAAAAATATTTCTTTTGGCTTAAATATACAAAACTTAGGTGCTAAATTAAAAACATCAAATGCAAAAAATGATCTACCGCTTAATATAAAATTAGGTGCTTGTTATAAACCTCAAATTTTCGGTGAAGGAACTTTATTAGCTTTAGATTTGGATATACCGAAGGATAATGATATCAATTTCCATGCAGGTGTGGAATACTGGTTAATTCAATCACTTGGTATTAGACTGGGATATAATCAACAAATGGGTTATTCAACAGGATTAGGATTCAGAAGTAGAGGGGAGGGATATTTTGAGGGAATTGAGGTTCAGGTAGATTACGGTTTTGTATCACACACTGAGTTTGATAATTCACATCGCTTTTCATTTATTACTAAATTTTAGTATCTGGAGTGTGGTGGCTTACCACCGCTTTCAAAGGAAGACAAAGCGAAGGCAATCTTTCACACTCTAAAGAAGGTTTTCGGATAAAAAGGTTCAAGGATCGAGGTTCAAGGATTAAGGTGAATGGAAAAGAGAAAGATAAGGAGTTATGAGGATTTAGAGGTATACCAAAAGTTGTGTGAATTGCATCTGTAGATATGTGAGCTCAGTTATACATTTCCAAAACACGAACTTTACGAGTTAGGAGCGCAGATACCTCGGTCATCAAACTCAAGCCCAGCAAACCTTGCTGAAGGATGGAGTAATAAGCACATAAATATATATTTAGAAGGAATAAATCAAGCGTTATTAGAAATACGAGAAACCAAGCATCATCTTTATATAGCTTTTAGGAAGGGATATCTGAATAACTTGTTCCTTGCACCTTGATCCTTGTTCCTTCTGTTTGGAAGGGCTAATAAAATCAACCCTCAATTTTATCCGAGGGCGTTCTTTAAAAAAAGGAGGTTAATATCATGCAGCCAACAAAAGGAGTATTAACGACAACAATTACATTGTTGATTATGTCGGGGTGTACTTTTATAACTTTATTAATTTTAGCAGGAGCAGAATTGAGTAGTAAAGAAGTCCCAAAGGTAGCGGTTGCTCCTGTAACAAGTCAATTGCCAGTTGAAGAAAAAGAAGATATAGGAACTCCAACTATTAAAAAGGAGTTAGAAGAAGAAAAATTAGTAGAAAAAGAAGAAGAAATTGTTCAAGAAGTAGTTAAAAAGGAGCAACCTAAGGTGGTAAAAAAGCCTCCTATGGTAGTTAAAATGCCTCCGGTAAAACCTCCAATACCACTAATTCCAGAACCTCCAAAACCAGTAGTTGAAAAACCTAAAGTTGAACTGGAAGAAAAACCTAAAGTTGAAATTAAAAAAACACCAGAAGAAAAGGTGTTAACTGAATTAGAAAGAGCAGAAATTGGAAAGAGTATAGAGGATTTAGAACAAGAGAGAGAAAGAGCTGTTGAGATGAGGGAAAAATTAGAGGCAGAGAAAGATGCTATTGAAGAAAA
>JBFMDD010000292.1:0-9016 GCA_040754115.1 bacterium | reverse complement strand
GACTCTCGGATAAAAATAAGGTTCAAGGTTCAAGGAGAAAGGAGCAAGGTAGAGTAATCTTGTACCTTGATCCTTGTTCCTTCGGTGGGGGTGAAGAAGGAATTATCTGCTCAGAAAGGCTAATAAAATCAACGCTCAATTTTATCCGAGAGCGTTAATAAATTAAAAGGGGGTAATAACGATGAACAATCCAAAAATACATTCTTTATCGTCTGAAAACAAACAGATTCTTCGCAATCAGGTTATTGATGAGAATGGTCCGGGTACTGTTTTGCGTGATTTTGAGATACTGCTGGGTTTTATAGGGTCAAAGAGGTGCCAGGTTAGCAGTAAAAGTAATCTTTTGCCAATGGACTCACTAAGTCAACTCAATGCACAACTCACCCATCCAATTGAGATTGGTCTTAGCCGTCCACTTCAAAAATCATATCCTTATATAAATGGACTGTACCTTTTGTTACGTACTACCAGGCTGGCATATATAGAAGTAGCTAAGACAGAACAGGTTTTAGTTTTGAATGAGCCAGTACTTCAAGAGTGGCAAAAACTTAACTCAACAGAGCGTTATTTTACTCTGCTGGAGACATGGCTACTCAAAGGAAATCCAGAAGTTCTTGGAGAGCACAGCACCTCATTCGATATTCCTATCTTTAAGTGGTTAACTTTCTTCAGGGAGATACCGGCTCAAGGACTAAAAGTTGTAGGAAATAAAGATAAAGAGGAGTTTATAAATTACATTATAGGATTATATACTGTTGCCTTGTTAGAGCTGTTTGGGTGCATATCTGTGCAGGAGGGTAAACCTGAAAAGGGAAAAGGATGGCGTATTGCTATGGTGCATCGAACACCATTTGGAGATGCACTTTTGCAGTTACTCGGTAATGTGCGAAATCATCCGAAATATTTTTACAAGGAAAGCGAAATAGATGTTTGTTTTGGGGAATTGCAACCGATTATCCAGCCTTTTTTCCCACAGTGGCGTAAAAATCTAAGTCTTCCAAAGCCTGAGTTTCAAGATGGTATCTATATTTTTAAGGTGTCCCTGGGAAATGTATGGCGACTTATTGCCATACCAGGCGAAGATGACTTAGAAAGTCTAAGTAACATTATTCTGAGAACCTTTAATTTTGACTTCGATCACCTCTACTGTTTCACCTACAGAAATCGTTTTGGTGTCTATGTTCATATAAATCATCCGTATATGGAAGAGGAACCATTATTGGCTGATGAAGTGATTATTGGTGATTTAGACATTAAGCCTGGTACAACTATGACCTACCTGTATGATTTTGGTGATAATTGGGAATTTGATGTAAAATTAGAGCGTATCGACCCGGTAGACCCTAAAATCAAGAGCCCCATTATTCTTGAATCTCATGGTAGCCCCCCACAACAGTATCCAATTTGGGATGAATAAAAGTGGTCATACTCGAATAAACGAAAGGAGTGACAGCACTTGTGCTGTCATGACACCACAAGTGGTGTCACTCCAAGTGGTATCAATCTTTTCTAAAAATTCTCTGCGATCTCTATGTCCTCTGCGATGAAAAAAACTGAAAAAATTCCTTAAAGTTCGATAACTGGAACATAACTCTTTATGTCTGAATTACAGGTACTTTTACCTTGACAATTCTGATGGATTATGATAACCTAATTATGCAGAAGAATAAAGTGAAAAATAGATAAGTTATTGGCTCATTTTGGATATTTGTAATGACTTATTTAAGTAAGATGAAGGTTTTCGGATAAAAAGGTTCAAGAATCGAGGTTCAAGGATTAAGGTGAATGGAAAAGAGAAAGATAAGGAGTTATGAGGATTTAGAGGTATACCAAAAGTTGTATGAATTGCATCTGTAGACCTGAACGCTTACCACTTGTGAAGTCAATGGGCAAGAGGTGAAGAGTAGGGAAAGACCCTGTTCCTTGCACCTTCCATCCTCCCATCCTCCTAACCTCTCATCCTCTCATCCTCTCATCCTCCCATCTTCCTAACCTCTTCTCCCTTCACGCACGAAAGAAGTTGAGAAGATAAGAAGATAAGAAGATGAGAAAATTGAGTTCCTTTTGTTTGGAAGGGCTAATAAAATCAACACTCAAATTTATCCGAGAGGCTTCTAAGATTAGTAAGGAGATATAACATGTTTATTACATTTGAAGGGTCTGAGGGAAGTGGTAAAACGACTCAATCGGAATTGCTTACCAAGGCATTGCAAGAAAAAGGATTTGATGTAATTCATACCTATGAGCCAGGTGGAACAAAGATAAGTGAGAAGATACGGCAGATTTTGTTAGACCCTGAAAATTTCAATATGTCAGCTCTAACAGAACTATTCCTGTATCTATCTGCAAGGGCTCAGATTGTAAAAGAGGTAATAAAACCTGCATTAGAGGCAGGGAAAATAGTCATTTGTGACCGTTTTATTGATGCTACATTAGCTTACCAGGGTTATGGTAGGGGATTAAATAAAAAGTTAATTCAAAAACTTAATTCAGTAGTCACTCAGGATATTAAACCAGATTTGACTATCGTTTTAGATGTAGATACTAATGAAGGACTACAAAAGGCAATTAACCTACATAAAGATATTTATCCTCCTGGTAAAGGAGATAGGATTGAGCAGGAGGGACTTGAGTTTCATCAACGAGTACGCAATGGCTATCTGGAAATTGGAAAACAAAACCCACAAAGGGTGAAAATAATTAACCGCCAAAAAAATGTAGAAGAAATACATCAAATTATTTTGGGATATGTTAATAGGTTATTAAATATTAACTCAGTGTCTAATCCTTCTAAAGATTTGCGTGGATTACTAAAAGGAATAGATAATAAAGAGATTCGTGAAGAGGAAGAGAGGGTATAATATTAGGAATTCATAAGGAATTAGATTAAGGGAAAATGCTAATTAATTTAATTAAATGGCTAATTATTATAGCAATAGGCATTATATTTATAAAGCTCTATTTCAAACATTTTGAGCGAAGGTCTATCTATTTTCCATCCCATGATATGGATGTTAACCCAGGGATGATTGGACTTGCCTATGAAGATATTTATTTTGAGACTGAAGATAGAATAAAACTTAATGCCTGGTATATCCCGGCAAAAAATCCTATTGCTACTCTTTTATTCTGTCATGGCAATGCAGGTAATATAAGTCATCGGTTAGAAAGTATAAGGGTATTTAATGAGCTCAATTTGAATGTCTTTATTTTTGATTATCGTGGTTATGGAAAAAGTAAGGGAAGAATTTCAGAAGAGGGTTCTTATTGTGATGCAAAGGCGGCTTATTATTATATCTTATCACATATTGAGCAAGATAAAAATAAGATAGTGCTTTTTGGTAAATCACTTGGAGCCGCAGTAGCTATTGATTTGGCAAGTAAGGTAGATGCAAAAGCGTTAATATCAGAAAGTGGCTTTACCTCAGTAATAAAGATAGGGCAGGAGGTATACCCTTTTCTTCCAGTAAAATGGTTTTGTACAATTAAATATGATTCATTATCAAAGATTAAAACAATTCATATCCCTAAACTTATCATCCATAGTAAAAATGATGAGATGATTCCTTTTCATCATGGGAAAGAGCTATTTGATGCTGCCCATGAACCAAAGGAATTTTACATCCTCACTGGCTTACATAATGATAGCTTTTTTGTAGATGAAGCTGGATATAAACAAAGGATAAAGGATTTTTTAGAAAAGTATTTAATGGCATCGGAAATTTAAAATTCTCTTACTACTACCTAACAGTAGACGGGGAAAGGAATCTTCGTTAGACTCTTGGATATCAAACTCTCGGAATCAGAAGCAAATTTTTGTTGACAATACTATATTAATCGGGGTATAATTTAGCTATACTTGGAAAGATTTAATCTCGGGAGGGGAAAAGAGGAGTGTAATAATGAGAAGAATCGAGTGCACCAGAGAGTCTACTGAAGATAACTTAAAACAGATCAAGGAGATATTCGCATGGTTGAAAGAGAGGTTATAGAAAAGATTAGAAGATTTGTGGAACAAGTGGGAAAACATAAGATTCCATTCCTTATCGTAGAATTTCGGGATAAATTGAATCAATAAAATGGAGGTAAAAATATGCAAAGCCAAATTGCTTTTGAAAATCAAGTACTACAGGCAGTAAAAGATATGCCACCCCAGAAGATACAGGAGGTAGTCGAGTACGCTAATTTCCTTAGATGGAAAGAGATAAAGGAGACCAAAGAGATTGTTGAATTCGATGAATGGGCATTGAATTTGGCTAAGGAAAGAGGATTTAATCGACTTACCGAGGATGATGTAGCCAGAATCGTTCATGAGTGCCGAAGGGAATCTTGATGATGAAGGTGGTAATAGATACAAATGTTTACATATCAGGAACATTTTGGACAGGGGCTCCCAAGAAGATTGTCAACATGGCAAAGAGAGGAGAAATTAAGCTGGAGATCCTGATTTGAAAGTATTAAAAGAATACCAGAATGTTCAAATCGTAAGCCCAAATGAGTTCCTAAAAATAAAGAACTATAATTTGAGGAGAGAAGATGCAAAAGAAGAGTTTAAATATGGGGATTCCAGCACTGATTGCTACTTATCGTAGCAGATGGAGGGCAAACTCCCATACAGAGAAGAATGCCAGATCGACGACCTGCGGTCAGAAAGCTTATATGCCATCTCTTTCAAATGGAAGGAAGAAAGAAAAGCTCTGGCATTTTTAGGGAAACGAAGGTATCCGGGTGATGAAGAATAAGATACAAACCCACAAGGCTAAAATATTGAAAGCATCCAATTCATCTTTTCCCATACTTTTTGCCACCTCATTCCTTTGCCAACTTAAAGACTTAACCTCTTCTCAACTCTCCTCCCTCCTGATAAAAATCAATGAGCTTAAAACGGATAATATTCTTGATAATCCTCGTGAGTTGATTATGCTTGCGAGTAAAAGATGTGGTCTTTGTGAACAATCTCGATGGCTAACAGATAAAAATATTCACCATGCAAAAGAGAAGGCAACTCAATGGCTACAGAATAATATTTTTGTATTATTTGATTTGATGGAGAGCAAGTGCTTTTTGTTCAAGGAAATCAAAAGATACTTAATTCTTCTACAGCCGCGGTATTGAACTCGCGTAAGGTCCGTGCGGTAACACTTGCTGCCCGCTGGCTGCAAGTAACAATAAAATTGACAAAACAGGCAATAGAGAAAAACCTTACAATTGTTTCCAGCTTGGGAATGCTTACTTACGAAATAGTAACTTTTATTGCCCACAGATGCAATTCCAAAATAATTATTGTACTGGATGGGTATTTACCAGGGGTACTATCTCCTGATGTACAGAAGGCTTTTTACGACAAATTCAGCAATATGTTTGATTTAAATAATACTCTGTTTATCTCACCATTCTGGCCAGAACTCACACTACCAGTTCGTAGGCAACGATTGACTACACGAGATTATTGGGTAGTGGCTTTGGCAAAGTATCTATTTGTAGTTGAGGCTAAAGCTGAAGGCAATATCCAAAAGTTAGCCTCTGAATCACTTTCTCAAGGACGAAAGGTAACAGTATTTCAACCTATAAAATTTGATCACAATACGAAAGGCAATGAGACATTACTATTGGCAGGGGCAGAGGTACAGGAAGTAACTTGTACTCAAGATTCTTTAGAGGGTGCAAAATTAAAGCCCGATGTTGAGAAAACACCACTACAACAGCCATTAGTTGAGCTATCTGAATATCTCTTCCACTATACTCGTGCCTGTCCAGGTCCTTGGCCAGGTCAATCATTATCAGAGTATATTCAATCACTTGTATCTGGTGAGCTTGATGCTAAACATACGGCTTTTGATACCCTGTGTCGAATTCTAAAAGAACAACTTATTCGTGCCAGTAATCGGCTTGTACGGGTAAAAACTCCTGTAGTTTCGTTTACTGCCTGTTTGCCAGATGAATTGGGTAAAATTCGTAAATGGAATCCTGCTTTGATTCGCTGGACATTTGAGCCCTACGCCATAGGGATACGAAAAGGTATCTTGAAAGAGATGAAAGCTCAACCTGTAATTTATGCCTCTGAAGATAAATTCAGGCAACTTCCAGAATCCGAGCAGTTTAGATTTCAGATTCATCAACCGCCAAAGACTGATTGGAGTTTAGAGAAGGAATGGCGTGTGCCAGGAGATGTTATTCTAAGTCATATTTCAGCACAAGATATTGTAATAATTGTATCTACTCCTCAAGAAGCTGCAATAATCCACAAAGAATTTCAACCTGGGCGGTTAAATGTATACTCAACACCGCTACAAATTGCGATTTTAGAAACGGTTCACTTTAGCGTGAAAGCTTGCAGTTAAAAAATGGATATGAAATTAGAAATTGGGGAAAGAAGTGAAGACCTAATTTCTAATTTCCAAAAGAAATCATAAGGAAAACAATGAAAATAAACCGTCCCTAAATAGCTCAGTTAATGGCAGTGTCGAGTATAAGTTTCTCAAAGAACTCAGACCAAGTTTTAGAGCTACATTTTAGACTGGCTACTGAAGTAGCTACTTTGGTAGCTAATGGTATATCTTTATATTTCACATACCCATAGATAAATCCAGCAGTAAAAACATCTCCACAGCCAGTAGGAGATATCTGTGCTCTTATAGGTATACTACGGACTAATTTATAATGATATTCATCCTCTCCTCGATATACCACTCTTGCCCCCCGAGCACCATAAGTAACTAATAATATTCGAGGTCCTTGTTTAAGTATTTTAGTAGCTACCTTCATAAAATCTCGTTTTCTAAATCTAACCATTTTATTTACTAACATATTTAATTCATGCTTATTTACTTGAATGACATCAAAATTCTCTACCCACCGATGCCAATTTTTGATTGGATGGGGGTATCTTTTACCTTTTGAATCTATACCCAGACTTAATGAATGAACATCAAGAATTATCAGCCCTTCTGAGTTCTCTCGTATTTTTTTAATCGTTTCCAGAGTTAAATCCATACCAGTTATAAAATTAATAAGAATAATATGTGCATCTAAATAAGGTTTTACATCTTCATAAGTTATTTGTTTACTTCTGATGTTTAAAATTTCATCTCGTTGCCCTCCACGTCTATAAAAAAGTTGTGTCTGATTTGTCCCCTCTGGATTTATCTTAATTCCAGTTACATCTACATTTTTATATGGTTTTAATATATTGAATAGGTCTTCTAACCTATCCTCTCCAATTTCTGTCACAGGATATATAGTTATATTTTCTTTAAATAAGAATGATAGTGGTAATATGTTATAGATAACTCCACCTAACCCTTCACTTTTCTCTGAATTAGGCATAATTATCTCATCATAATTTATACTTCCAATAACACATATCTTCATTTCCAATTACAATTATACCCTTTAATCTTACACAATGGTTAGGGTCAGACCCCATTTCCATTTCCCAATTTCCTATAGAGAGCCAATTTATTTGCCTTGTTTAGAGCTAAGATTTTAGCGGTGGGCTCTTTTTTTAGCCAATCTTCTATAATCTTCTGTGGGTCATCTACAGGAATAACTCCAATCTCCAGCAAGTCTTTATGATTGTAATCGCAATAGCAATAAACTTTATTTACCCTTTGAAGGTAGTTTTTAAATCTAAATGCCTTGTATAGACTAAGCTTAGCCTCTCTCTCTTTTATCTTACGGTGAATGTAATCATAGTCTTTTTTTAAAATAGGTAAAAGTTCCTTATCATGATGTATTCCACCACTTAAATTTGCTATCCAGAGTACTTCTGTATCTTTTGAAACAAGTTGTTTGGTCAACTCTAATGCCCTTTGTGCAACATAAAATGTCTTATCCTCACCTTTACCTGGGCTTAGTACAAGATATTTAGTTGTGTGTGCATTAAAACTCATGTATTTATCCACCACTTTAATTCCTTCTTGCGTAACCTCTTTTACCTCTCCTGCCTTTGCCCAAATTATCTCCTTATTACCTACAAAATTTAATGCAAATACATACCTACCTTTGACTATTAATTTCATTCCTTCTAACATATCTTCGGTTATGGGATTTTGTCTTTTTTGAGGTAATGGGTGCCATGGATGCATTCCATATGTGGAATTGTCCTCTACAATTAATGCACAATGATTTTGGCGAATAGTCTCAAAAGAACAAATACCAGGGAGAAAGTTTTTAATTGGATTGCTATATCCTGCAAAATAGTGTGGTTTTAAACCCGAGACTACAACAAATATATCCGCTGGCAATGCCTTTTTATTTACAAATACCTCTGTTTTTCTTTGTGTTGTTCCAACATATTCAAATTCATCCTCTTTGGTTGAATTATTTATTGAAATATTAAAATTTAAAGGATGAGTTTTAACAATATCTTTAATGAATTCACAAATTGCAATGTTGTATTCAGGTTTATGTGTTCCAGTAGCGATAATAAACTGAATAAAATGTGCTTTTGTTAATCTTTTACATAATGGATGTAATATCTCTTCTCTTGGCTGTATCCGTGTGCTATCATCCAATATTACACAAACATTTTTATCCGAAACAATATCTTCTAATTTTGGATTGGAATCTCCTAATGCTTGATCAAAAAGTTGTGTGGAAGCTTTTTGACCGGTTAATTCCAAAGTAAAAAAGTCAGCTAAATTTTTATCTGGAATCTCCAGTTCCTTTTTTTCATCTCCATAATCTAATTTAATCCTCATGATTGAGCTAAAGTATATCATATAAATTAATATTTAGCAAGTAAAAATTACGGCATTTTTATATTTTTATAAGTCTTTGTATATCAAAGAGTTTAATATAATCAGTGAGATTTAAAATACTGATTAGCAAACTTTTTTGGGAAATTTTTAAAAAAATTTGTTGACAAAATTAACAAAAAGATGTATAATATTACTAATTGTATGCAGATGGATTTAAACCTGAAATCGGCAAGTAGCGGAGTAAAAAGGGGAGAGGGAGGTGAAAAAGAAGGCTATTTTGATAAATTTGGGAGAGAATTAAGGATAAGATGAAG
>JBFMDD010000291.1:0-17558 GCA_040754115.1 bacterium | reverse complement strand
AGTATAGCATAGGAGGAGACCAATGTCAAGTATTTTTGTTAAAAAATTTGCAGATTTTTTAATGAGTTAAGTATTTATATATCAAGTGGTTAAAGGTATAGAGAAGAGGTCACTTGCCGATTTAAGGGTAGAATATCATTTCCCCTCTCAATCTATTTCTTTCAAAGCAACCATTCCTGCTTCTGAAGTAACTACTCAAGGCGTAGAATATTACATTGAAGCTAAAGATGCTAACAATAATATTTCTTATCACGGTTCGATAGCAAATCCCCATTCTATAACTGTTGGCTATCCGGTACTTTTGGTGCATGGCCTAAATTCAAATAGTGTTAAGACATGGCAAACGGATAATTACAATTTCTATAACAACTTAAAAAATTCCGTTGGAAATGTCTTTACAATTGACCTTATCCCGCCAAATTACAAAATAAACGAATTGGCAAAACAACTTTCAGGGGAGATTGATGTGATAAAGAGGAAAACCAATGCCCCTAAGGTGGACCTCGTCTGCCACAGCATGGGTGGTTTAGTTTCGAGATGGTATACTCGTTTTAGTAACCATAATTCTGTTCGAAAATTGATTATGATTGACACTCCTAATCATGGGTCTGAATTGCTGGAGAAAATTTATTGTTTCGAGTATGGCTATTTCCAAATTAAAACTCCCTTGGGGATTTTAATAAGCAATAAAATTGGAGATCCATATCTTGCCGGTGCTCAGATGCTATGTGGAAGTGTATTTTTAAACCAATTAAATCATGATTCCCTCTTTAATTTGTGGTGGCAAAAAGACAAATTAGCGTCTAATGTCGAACATCACACAATAGCAGGAACAGATGGATATCCAATTCTCTCAATTCTGCTTCTGGGAGAAGATGACGGTATTGTTAGGGTAAAAAGCGTTAAATTAGACGATGTTCCTAATACAGAAGTCCCATACCATCATCTCAACGAAACCGAAAATAGTGATGTTTTTAATATAGTAACGAATGTCTTGAAAGGCATCCCTCTTCCTCAATCTGCCCCATTAAAAGCTCCATTATCGGAAGAGATTGCTACATTAGCCCAATACCTCCTTCCTGCGGTTTATGGCACTATTTCCCAATCCGAAACAAAATCTCATAATATCCCTGTTGATTCCACTATTACCGGGATAAACTTCCTGTTAGGTTGGGAAGGAGGGAATATTGGATTAACCCTGACATCTCCTGATGGAACACTAATAACTTCAACATCTTCTACAGGAAGCATTACTTATTTCAACGCATCTCCGACTGCTGTTGAAGGATATACCATTGACAATCCCCAGCCAGGGACATGGACAATGAATATTAATGCTAATAATGTTTCGGGAATAGGGACCTATTCTGCAGAAACACTTGTAGAAACGACACTCATCCTTTCCCTTTCAACGGATAAGAGTCTATACAACCCTAATGCCCCCTTTCACATTACAGGTATGCTTACAAACAATAATATCCCTATAACCGGCGCATCCGTAACATTAAGAATAATAACACCGACAGGGACGGATACTTTTCTTATTTTATACGACGACGGAACAAACGGTGATATTCAGGCAAATGATGGTACATATACTAACACCTTTACCAATACCAATATGAATGGAAGTTATGTGATAGTAGCTACTGCTGTGGGAAATATAAATAATGAACCGTTTGTAAGACAAGCACATATTATTATTCAGGTAGAGCAATTTCCGGATTTGACACTTTCATCATCAGATATTACCTTTTCAAATGATACACCAACCCAAGGAGAAGAAGTAACCATCAATACCACTATCCATAATATTGGGGATATAGGGGCAACTGATACCACTATCTTTTTCTATGATGGACTATCGTCAGAAGCGGGAATTCTTATTGGCTCAAAAACTATCAGTTATATTTCTGTAGGAGGTTCTGAAGAAGTATCTGTAATCTGGACAGTCACAAGTGGAACTCATACTATCCAGGTTATCATAAGTCCATATAATTCATTTCTTGAGAAAAGCTATGATAACAATTCTGCTTCAAAAGAGATACTCGTTAGTAGTCCAGATTTGGCTATTTCCTCCACAGACATTTCCTTTTATCCCTCCTGTCCAGCCTCAGGAGAAATGGTGACCATTACGGCAATAGTTTATAATACCGGGACTATTAAGGCAGATTCTGTTGTGGTGGGCTTCTTTATTGGAAATCCATTGGGTACTGGGACCGAGATAGGTTCTCAAACAATTACTACTATCTTCTCCAATGGTAGTCAAACTACTCAATTTCTATGGAATACAACAGGATACACAGGAATGGCTCAAATTTATGTTTATATTGACCCACAAAATAAGATAGCTGAAGCTAATAAAACCAATAATCTAACAGAAAAGATGGTATATATCCAGGAACCAGATACTTTACCACCAACAAATAGTATAACTAATCCTGCTGATAATTCCATAGTTAGTGGAATAATTGATATTTCTGCTGATGCCGATGATAATGTAGGTGTAACTAAAGTAGAATTCTATATAAATAATACCCAAAGACATATTGATATTACCCCACCTTATAATTACTCCTGGAACACCACTCAGGAAAACAATGGCTCTTCTACAATCAATGTGGTGGCATACGATTCTTCTAATCTTACTAATGAGAAGCATATTACGGTTATGGTAGATAATCCAGTTATAGATACTACTCCACCAGGGACTATTACTAATCTACAGATTGGTAGTATTTCTGCCACTTCTATTATGCTTATCTGGATAGCACCAGGTGATGATGGCTATATTGGGACAGCTACCCTTTATGACATCCGCTATGCTACTTTTACCATTACTGAAGACACCTGGAGTCTTGCAAGTCAAGTTTTAGATACTCCTAAACCAAAGATGGCAGGTCTCACTGAAACCTTTATCATTAGCGAGTTACAACCCAAAACTACTTACTACATGGCTATAAAATCTCAGGATGATGAAGAATTATGGTCTGGGCTTTCAAATGTTGCCTCATTTACTACGACATCGCTACCTATTACTTCCATTTCTCACAATGCCACTAATTCGTTAGGAGTAGGAAAGACTTTCACGGTAACAATGGTGGGAGAACCAAATAATTTTGCTGTTTTTAGTATTTCAGGTATGGCTACCACTACAATGACTGAAGTCTCCCCTGGAACATACACTGGAAATTATACCGTCCAGGAAGGAGATAATATCACTGGCACCCTTACAGGCTATCTGACTATTGGCACACAAACATACTCAATAGAGGATGGGACAGTAGTCATAGATGGTATAAGACCTCAAACCACAACATTAGTCTGTGTTATAAACCCGGCTCAAGATGGAAAACTAAATCTCTTATGGACACTCGGCACAGAAACAGATTTGGCAGGATTTAGGATTTATTATGGAACAGAGGCAGGAATATATACAAATAGCTTTGATACAGGGACAATTGCTACAGTCTGCACATTAAGCTCACTCACCAATGGCGTTTGCTACTATATTGCCATATCAGCCTATGATAAAGCAGGAAACGAAGGCGGTAAATCCAATGAGGGGATAGGCACACCAACCGCTCAGCTATCAAGGATAGAAATTGAGGCGGCTACCACAACCATTAGGGCAGATGACATTCTTACCCTTTACCTTAAGGGCTATGATAACGGAAATATCCTCATCGGCTATACCCCAGGAACATTCTCAATTTCACCCAACCTTGGAAACTTCAATCCCACCTACGGCACAAAAACCATATTTGATGCCATAAGACAGGGTATGGGAACAATCACCGCCACAGATGGAGCACATACAGACACAGTAACAATTACAGTTACACACGGCACGATAACCGCCTTGAGTATTGAGCCACAAACTGCAATCTTGACTTCCGATGGCTCACTAACCCTGACTGCCGTTGCTCAAGACAACGATGGCAATACCTGGACAACCACACAAGAAACAACATTTACCGAAGATGACCCTCTTGGCACAATGTCTGCAAATATTTACTACCCTGGCAAAGTAGGAACATGGACAATCACTGGTACATATTCAACCCTTGTTGCCACAGCAACAGTTACCGTTACCCCTGGAGCATTTACAAAATTTACTATTGATGCACCAACATCAACTACAACCAACGCTACATTTAGCATATCTGTTGGATTAACCGATGCTGATGGAAATCCATATAGCGGGACTGTTAGTTTAAGCAACATTACAAAATCCATCTCTCCAACCGAAGTTACCTTGATATCAGGAAGCAGAACTTTTGAGGCAACTATTACCACTTCACCAAATGGAGGAACAGATACAATCACTGTAACCCTTGAAACAACAATGTTAGGAACAAGAACAATTATTGTTTATCTAAACACCCTGCAAGGAACAGTAACCTTTGGAGGAACACAAACAGCAATGATAGAATTTGGCACAGGTAGCTTAGGCACATCTAATGTTACGGTCTCTATCTCTACCTCAACTACAAGCCCAACATCACCGCCTTCAGGGATTAGTTTTGCTGGGGTTAGTTATAACATTGAACTTAAGGATGAGAATAATCAACCCTATGGGACTCAATCCTTACCAGGTTCAGTAACCATTTATCTTTCTTATTCAGAGCAGGGTGGCTATGTTACTGGAACAAGGATAAAGGAAGGAGACCTGAAGATATATCTGTGGGATGATGGAATCTGGACAACACTTCAGACAACAGTAAATGGCACAGAGAATTATGCCTTTGCACCTATCCCTCATTTTTCAACCTTCACCTTAGGAGGAACACCAACCATAACCTTTACCCCAACAAACAACGCTGCCTTTGCCTATCCAAGTCCATGGAAAAAGGGTGATGCGAAATATGGCGGAAGGTATATCTATTTTGCCAATGTAAGTGAAGGCTCAACTATCAGGATTTATAGCATTGTTGGTGAGTTGATAGATGAGATAATTGTAACTGAATGCCCTCAGAAATGGGATATTCAAAGCAAAAATCTTGCTTCAGGTATTTATATTTATTGCGTCACCGGAGGTGGTGGAGGAAAGAAGATAGGGAAGTTTGGGGTGATTAAATAATTCAGACACGGAAAACTTTACCACGAATTAAACGAATTATACGAATGGACACTAATTATACTGGACACTGCCATTAACTGAGCTATTTAGAGACGGTTTATTTTCATCGTTTTCACGGTGATTTCTTTTGGAAATTAGAAATTAGGGAGAGAAGTAAGAACCCAATTTCTAATTTCCAATTTCAATTTTCTGTGGACGCTTACAAATAAATATCCGAAAGAAATCATAGGAAAATTTCGAGTATATTCATCTTTCTCTTAACCTTGGATTTATTATCTCATCCAATGATCTTCCTATAAGATAAAATGCGAATGTAAGTAGAGAAATACATAATCCGGGAGGGAATATCCAATATGGAGCTCTAAATGTATGCCCTGTAGTAAAACACCATTGGAGCATCATTCCCCAACTTACCACCGATGGGTCTCCTAATCCAATGAAGCTTAACCCTGCCTCACTCAATATAGCTCCAGTTACACCAAATGTCATGTACAAAAATGATAATGGGAGTACATTAGGGGCAATATGACAAAATATTATTCGCATATGTCCTGCTCCGGCAACCCGTGCTGCCTCTACAAAAGGCCGCTCTTTTAATGAGAGTGTTTGAGACCTGATAATTCTGGCAGTTGAAGGCCAACCAAGCAATGCAATGATTAGGACAATAATCCAGATACTCTGCTTGCCAATTGCTGCGGCTATTATAATAATAAGTGGTAGAGAAGGTAAAGTTAGCACAATATCTGCTGCTCGCATAAATAATGTGTCAATTACCTTGCCAAAATAGCCTGCAATTAACCCAATTACAGTGCCAATTATTACCGCTGCTAATGCTGCAGTAATACCTACTACAAAGGCAATTTGTGCACCACGCATTAATTGGCTTAAAATATCCCTGCCCATAAAATCTGTTCCTAAAAGGTGAGTTTTGGAAGGTGGAGTTGACCAGAAAATCTTCGGGTCAACTCCGGTCATAGGTCTATACATGTCATTTAGCATGGGCATAATAGGAGAGATTAATGCCATTAACCCAAAAAATATTAACAAACCCAGTCCAAATAAGCCTAATTTGTTACGCTTAAACAAATCCCAATTAGTCTTAAATTCGCGTTTAAATAAATCTATTCTTCTTTTGCATCTACTAACCATTTTCTTCTCTTACATTGCTTTTCACTTGATTTTATAGGAAAAGTTCCGCAGGTATCAGAACGGTTACCACCTTGTTTAGAATCTTAATCTTACTCCAATTGCAAATCTGCGTTTTTGTCCAGGATAACCTAAAAGATATTGATATTCCTCTCCAAGTAAATTCTCACATGAAAATGAATAAAACAAATTCTCATTAATTCTCTTTTCTCCAGTAATATTCACCAGGAAATAGCTGTTTAACTTAGGAGCATTTTCGTCTGGTGAAGCATAAGTACTATCTGCATATTCAGTATTCAAATTAATGGTTAATTCTTCCCCATCTTTATATTTTAAACCCATCTTCAATCTGCTCTTAGGGACATTGGGAATTACACCACCAGATTTATTCGATGCCTTGGTATAAGAGTAACTAATATTCTGACTTAGGTTAGGATTGAAGTAGTATCTAATTCCAAATTCTAAGCCAGAAAATGTTGCTTTACCTATATTGTTGGGTCTATAGGTATAAGAAGTAGCTGAACCTCCTTCCAAGAAGATATATTTTTGTATTTGCTGTCTAAAGATGGCACCTTCTAAGAAAAGTTCATCAGAGCTACGGTAATCACCGCTTATCTTATACTTCCAACTTTTTTCTGGCTCTACCTTTGAATTTATGCCACTATAATCATTATCGATATAAAGGTTATCAAAGGCAGGTAAAGATAAGTTTCGTTCTACACTACCTAAGAGAATAAGGTTTTCTTTCATAGAGTAATGTAGCTTAAGTAAGAAATCTATTTGTGATGAAGAAAAGCCATTTTTATAGTCATCCAGAGATACTTTAGCATCAAGAAGTACATCTGGACCAACTTTAAATCGTTTGCCTTCAACATATAAAGAATAGAATTTTAGCGTTCTATCCGGTCCGGTAAGTGTAAGTGAGCCACTACATTCTAACTTTTCCTGATAAACCTTAGTACCTATAGATAATGGAGGATTCCCTTTTTTGAACGGTGTATAAAACCCAAGATGAACCCCTAGAGCATTATTGTTGGCAGTCCAGTTACTACTATGAATATCTCCTTTACCAATATCAAGACCAAGTGATAGTCTTGATTCTGGTTGGACTTTAACTTCATAACTTAGTGATACTGCCTTCTTTAATTTATTCTCAACAAATCCATATTGTTGATAAGGTAGGGTTAAATCTTTATTTAAATACGCTATCTCTGTTCTTAGTGACCATTTCTCGAAGTTAGTAATAGTATCTCCAGAGATGTAATCTTGACTAAATTTTTGAAAAGGAGAGATATTATTGAAGGTAAATCCATCAGATCTACTTCTATCTATGCGGAAGTAATAACCTACCTCCTTTGTCTCATTAGTATGTGTAAAGTCATATAATAGGACTTCATCACTACCATAAGCTATGCCAAATGAATATAAAGTAGGTTTAGGTAGTTTTTCTTCCTCAAGAGAAGTTTTTGCACCCCCCTCCACTTTTGGCAAAATAGGTTCTGGCTCAATTTTTGGTGGTTCAACCTTTTCCATAGTATAAGCAGGTGGTTCACCCTGAGGAACAGACTTCATAATAACTTCTTCCTCTTCCCCCTCCAATGCTGATTTATCTTCACCAATGATAGATACCTCTTGTAGTTCAATCTTTGACTCTCCAGTTGGAGTCCCCTCTTGCGCTAAAACTAATCCCCATTCAAACAATACCAACCCTATCGCTATTCCCAAAATACAAATACTTTTTTTCATTTTTTTTACCTCCATTTTTTTGGTAATTGGTTAAATGCTTACCAGTTACTATACTGGACACTGCCATTAACTGAGCTATTTAGGGACGGTTTATTTTCATCGTTTTCCCTGTGATTTCTTTTGGAAATTGGGAATTAGGTCTTCACTTCTTTCCCCAATTTCTAATTTCATATCCATTTTTTAACCGCAAGCTTTCACGCTAAAGTGAGCCGTTTCTAAAATCGCAATTTGTAACGGTGTTTAGTATAATTACCAATTTCACTTCTTTTTCTTACATTCTTCTATATAATATCTTGCCTCTGTAACTAAGTCTTGTCGAGACGAGAAATTCTTAATTAACAACTCAAACTCTTTAATTGCTTCCTTATATTCACCTTCTTTATATAAACATACTCCAATTCTAAATTGTGAATCAGCCGTCCATTCAGAATCAGTGAATTGTTTTACTAAAGCTCTAAATGTCATAATAGCCGCAGGTCTATCTTCCTCTTTAATAAAACATCTCCCTAACCAATAAAGGGCATCATCAATTTGATGGCTTTTGGGGTATTCATCAATTAGTAAATTATACTCCTCTATTGCTAATTTAATCTCTCCTTGATTATAGTAAATTTCTCCTATCCGATATCGGAGTTCTGCACATAACTCTTCTTCTTCTGGGTGGAGACGGATAAAATTTCGATAAGTAGCAATTGCATCATTATATCTTTTTTGTTGAAAAAGGCAATATCCTAATTGATATAGGGCATCTTTTTTTATCTTGGAAGATACATTAGTATTTTTAATTACCTTTTGATAAGCCTCTTCTGCTTTTTCAAACTTTTTTTGATTGTAAAAGCAGGTACCTATTCGATACTGTGCTTCATTAGCTAACTCTTCAGTTGGAAATTTATCAATCACTTGTTGATATACTTTGATAGCATCTTCATATTTACCTTGACTATAGCAAGTCCAACCTAACCAATACATAGCTTTTGGGAGGTATTTGCTATCAGGGAACTCTTTGATTAATTTTGAGAAATATTGTTGTGCAATGACAAAATTCTCCTGTTTGTAATAACTTTGAGCTAATTGATATTGGCAGGCATCTACTAATCTACTTTCAGGATAATTGGTTATCACCTTTTGATAAGCCTCTATTGCTTGCGGATACCTTTTTAGATTAAAGAGACAATTCCCAATTTTATAAGTTGCCTCAGGAACTAAGGTCTGATCTGAAGAGGCAATAGTTATGCCCTTTTGAAATTCAATGATAGCTTTTTCATATTCTCCTTCAAGATAATAAGACCAGCCAATTCCATATTGAACTTTAGGTAAAAGAGCACTCTCTGGATACTGTCTTTGTAATTGTAAAAAGCAACTTCTTCCCTCTTCATACTTTTGTACTTGACAAAAAGCTACTCCTAACTGATAACAAACTTCTTGTGCCAATAAATGTTTCGGATAGTTCATTAGAAGATGATTATACACATCAATAGCTGATAGATAATCTTTACCAATAAAGAATTTGTTTCCTAACTCATAGAGAGCCAATGGAGTTTGTTTTGCATTTAAGTATGAAGCCATCATTCGATAGCAGATACCTTTAGCACCTACCAGATCTTCTATTTTAATATAAGCTATTACTAATTCATAAAGTACTTGTGGTATCAAAGGGCTTTGAGAACAGCATTGTAGCATCTTCTCATAGACATCAATTACTTGTTGAAATTCACCCTGCTCTTTATATATCTTTCCTATTTGAAAATAGGCTTTACAGGTTAAGTCACTCTCTTCAAAATTTTCAATCAATCCCTTAAATGCAGAAAGAGCCTCATTAAGATTATTTAACTTTAATGCACATAGTCCAAAACTATATTGAGCATATGGAGTAAATTCATTTTTAGGGAATTCTGATATTACCCGCTGATATACCTCTTTTGCCCGCTGGTAATCTTGTAGGTGATTTAAAAAGATTTGCGCCAAATAATATTGAGAAAATAAAACCTTGGAAGAAGTGGGGTATTTTTCAATAATTAAAGAAAAATCTGATATTGATTTTTCAAACTGCTTTTGGGAATATAGACAAAATCCTTTAATAAATAAAGCATCTGGGAAAAGTTGATGTGTAGAATATGAATTGACAAACTTTTCAGCCTCAACAATTGCCTTATCCCAATCTTTCTCTTTATACCAACAATCTGCAATATAATATTGAGCATTAGCTTGTAATTTTATATCCGAAGATTCTCTAACAACTTTTGAAAAAGGTAAAGTAGCCTCTTTAAAATATCCACAATGATAAAGACTAACACCTTGCAAGTAAAGACTCATAACAAGCTGTGTACTTTCAGGATGATTTTCGGATATTTGTTGGAAGTATTCATATGCCTTGGAATAATCCTGTTTTTCAAAGGAATATTTACCTAATTGATATAGTGCCTCTGCAGAATAGGGACTTTTAGGATAATATTTTACTATCCTTTGGTAAGTAGAAATTATCTCTTCTTGCGGGTATTTAAGCTTATTTAAGAGCTGGGTAATCCGAGATAGGACTTTTGAACTTAACTCACTGTCTAAATATGTTTGTGAAAGTCGCTGGTATTCTTCTAACGCCTGTTCGTATTTTTCTTGATAATACAGGCATTCGGCTAAATAGAATTTAGCCTCCGGGATGAGATGACTTTCTGGATACTTCTGAATGAATCGTTTAAATTCCAGGCTGGCTAATAGATAAAGCCCATCATGGTATAGTTCTTTTGCTCGTTCATACTCATCTTCCAATATCGTAAGAGACGAGGCTGAATTTACTATAGGAGGTATAAAATGGATGGCTATTATCAAAAATACTACATAAAAAATATTCCTTTGCATCTACCCCCTCCCTATAATTTTGTCTACTTTTTATAATAACATAAATGGGGCAATAAAGTCAAGAGATTTTTACCAAAAAAATAAATACTTGACTTATATAACTTTTACATGCTATAATTCTTCTCTATTAGAACATGGTGACAGAACTTTTACAAGGAGAAATGGCCATGTCCCTGCAGGGCACAAAGGGGGATGCTCGGAATGACAGCACTTGTGCTGTCATGACACCACAAGTGGCGTCACTCCAAGATTTTTTCTCTGCGTTCTCTATGTGCTCTACGGTGAAAAAACTATTTTCAGGAGAACGACCATACCGACCTTGTCGGCACAAAGGGAGATGAAAATGGTAGGAAATAGGATTGAGTAAAGATTTTCTCTCTACTCTCTACTCTCTACTCTCTACTCTCTACTCTCTACTCTCTACTCTCTACTCTCTACTTCCTACTTTCAGGTGAATATCTGTGGGAGTAAAAAGAAGGATTATTAAAAATATTGTCGCTGTCCAAATAAGTGAAACTGTTACTAAAGTGCTAAACTTTTTGTTTGGTATATTTGTTGCTCGGATGCTTCCACTTGAAGTTTTTGGTCAGTGGCTACTGGTCTTTGTCTTTTTTAGGCTCTTCGCACTATTTACAAACATTGGTATACAAGATGTAGCAACAAGAGATATCCCTCGAAATCCTGAATTTGCTGGTAAATATCTCATACATCTATTTTTTATAAAAGGGGCATTAGCTGTTATTTTAAGTATAGTCTTGATATTTACCATCTGGCTACTTAAATATCCTCCAAAGACTACTCTATTACTCTATTTTGCTGTCCCTATATTAATCATTAGCACTCTTAATCTACCTCTGGTGATAACTTTAGGGGGATTAGAGAGAATGGAAATTACATCTGCATTTGGGTTAGGTTCTACTTTATTGTATGTTTCATTAGGTGTAATTTGCCTATGGCGAGGATATGGGATAATTGCCTTGCTCTGGGTTGGGATTATATGTGAATTCATCTCTTTTGTGTTGAAGGCAGGAGTGGTACAGAAGTATTTCTTCAAAATCCGATTAGAGTTTGATATTTCCTTCTGTAAATATCTACTCAAACAAGGATGGTATTTTGGGTTAGCAAATCTCTTAGGTTTCTTGTTATACAAACTTAATTTTCTCTTTCTCTCAAAGCTAAAAGGAGAAAGTGCAGTCGGTATCTATGGTTCTGCATATCGCCTAATAGAACCGGCGCTATTTTCAGTTAGAGGCGTAAGAACGGCTATCCGACCGACCCTATCAGGTTTATTCGTTTCTTCTCCAGATAAAGCAAAGGCAATCCACAAAAGATTAATGAACCTCGTTTTAACAATAATCCCTCCTCTTCTCTTCCTTATAACCATTTTTTCAGAAGAATTAGTACTGCTAATATATGGGGAAAAATTTCTACCAGCAAAGGATGTGGTTACCATTTTAACCTGGACAGTAGGGGCACTAATGTTCACCATGCCAATGAGGGTAATACTTTCAATCTCTTCAGAATTTCCCAAATTTGTTTTCTTTCGGGTAGTAACTACTATACTTAATATCATCCTCAACATCATCCTTATCCCAAGATATAGCTACATTGGTGCAGCAATAGTTACACTTATATGTGTTGTCCTGGAGTTACCCGTATGCATCTTCCTCTTCAAGCGCGTCTTTAAAGGCACACAAGTTATAAGAGTAATAGCCAAAGGCAGCTTAGGAGTAATAGGAATGATTGGTATCTACATGTTGACAAATAAGCTAAATATAGTAATCAATGCAGGTCTTCCTGTAATTGGATATTTACTTATTCTCAGATCATTAGGAATATTTAAAATCGAGAATATTAAGGAGATATTCAAGAAGAAAGGTATCTCTAATGAAGAAGTCGATACAGAATAGAACATTCTCCAGAAATGGAATTTAAAAAATTTACGGTTGACAAACATAGGAATTTTATGATAAAATTACAATATACATGGGATGGTTTACTTTAGTGTGAAAGCTTGCGGTTAAAAGACGGAGTTGAAATTAGAAATTGGAGTGAGGACTGAAGACCTAATTTCTAATTTCCAATTTCTAATTTCTGCAAGAAATCATAGGGAAAACGATAAAATGAACCGTCCCGTATACCTTTTAATAAAAACTAGATTAATGATGAACAAAAGAACAGAAGACAAAAATATGGTTACCAAAGAATGTCCTAATGTTCTATTTTTATTGATAGATTCTTTGAGAGCAGATATGTGCTTTGGAGAAAATAGAACGGTTAAGACGTCAACCATTGATGCCTTAACTCAAAAAGGTACTATTTTCACCCAGGCAATTTCTACTACCAGTACTACTTCTCCTTCAGTAGCTACTATTATGACCGGGTTGTACCCATTTGCCCATGGTATAAGGAGTTTAAGAGGGTATAAACTTAACCCTAACTGTACTACATTGGCTGAAGTGTTAAGGGAAAATGGTTATAGAACATGTGGGATGGTTACAGGACCACTCTCTAAAGAGTTAGGATTAGATAAAGGTTTTGATGAATATATATATAGACAAAAGGAGTCTAATTTATACATAGGCTTTGCCAAAGAACTAACTCATTATTTAAAAGAGAATTGTCAGAAGCAACCATGGTTTCTTTTCGTTCATCTCTTTGAACTTCATGTATCAATTCGACCATTAGTGGAGAAGTGTCCGTTAAGAAGAGGAGGAAAGAATCTTTATGAAAAGGCACTTTCATATCTCGATTATCAACTAAGTTAAGGTATTAGAAATGGTAAATTTTGATACTACCGTAGTTATCTTACATGCAGACCATGGAGAACAAATACCAAATTTTCTCCTTGATTGGCTTTCAAAGTATAAGAGAGCAAGAAAATTATATAGGAAATTAGCTAAAATATGGTGGAGAAAAAGAGAAGAAATCTTACCATTTTTGCAGATAGGACATGGGTATCATGTTTATGATTATTTAGTCAAGGTACCGTTAGTCTTTACAGGAAATAAAATTCCTAAAGGGAAGATAATTACTAACCAGGTGGGACAGGTCGATATCTTCCCTACAATTATTGACCTTGTTGGTATAGAACAGAAGATTCCTTATCATGGTAGAAGCTTAGTGCCATTAATTAATGGAGAAAAAATAGAGGAACATCCATTATACATGGAAGCATGTGGCTCTGCTCTATTTGAAGAAAATTGGTTAGTTGGTATCAGAACCCCTGAATGGAAATTTGTCTTTGCACCTAAGAACAAAAAGAGACGACCAGAATTATATAATTTAAAAGATGACCCAAGAGAAATCAAAAATTTGATTTCTGAACGCATGGAAGTAACCCAGAGATTAGAAAAGGAGCTCTTAAAGATACAATCGGTGGTCAATTTAGAAAAAATGAAACTTGGAGAAATAAAGATGTCTGAAGAAGAAGAAAAAGAAATAGAAAATAGACTAAAGGAATTAGGGTATCTTTAAAATAGTTAGGAATGAAAGAGAAAGTTTTTGTCATAGGAATTGATGGTGGGACATTTGAAGTAATTCAACTATTAATAAAAGAAGGTAAACTTCCAAATATTAGTAGGATTATAGATAATGGCGTAAGTGGAGAACTTATATCTACTACCCCACCAGTAACAGCTCCGGCATGGGTCTCATTCATGACAGGGAAGAATCCAGGTAAACATGGCATCTTCAACTTTTTGGGTGAAAGTCATAAGAATTATAAAGGAAGACTGCTTACATCTGTAGATATAAAGACTACTACACTCTGGTCAATCCTTAGTATTGCTGGAAAAAAAATGGTGTTGGTTAATATTCCCAATATTTATCCCCCTTTTCCAGTTAATGGCGTGATGATATCTGGTATGGGAACTCCATCTAAAGAAAGTACATTTACTTATCCTACTGATATCTATGAGAAATTAGTTAGCAATATTGGAGATTATGTAGTTGATTATTGGGATAATAAACATTTTAATAAGGATAAACGAAATGCAGAATTTTATGAAGAGATAATTAAAAAAATGGACTATATGACAGATAAAAGGAGGGATGCTATATTTTATCTCATTAGAGAATTTGAATGGGATATATTTATGGTGGTATTTGTTTTAATTGATAGGCTACAGCACTTTTTCTGGAGATTTATAGATAAAACACACCCTGAGTATGACGAAATTCTCTCAAAAAGGTTTGGTAATGCTATATCTAAAGGATACCAGAAAATAGATAAAATTATTGGAGAAATCCTTGATGAAGTTGGCGAGGATACAACAGTAATTGTTTTATCTGATCATGGTTTTGGTCCATTACACAAATTCTTTTATATTAATAAATGGCTTATAGAGAAGGGATTACTAAAGATTAAAAAGACAATCCCTTGGAGATTGAGAATTAGCTATCCAAATATAGGAAAGGTGTTATCTCGATTGAAGCTCCACAAATTTATTCATTTACTTCCAGAAGGCATCTGTAAGTTTTCAATCCCAAGGCTAAAAATAGTTCCTAAGGATTGGCCAGAGTTGGTTGATTGGAAAAAGACAAAGGCTTATGCCTTTGACGAAATCGGTATAAATATTAATATGGCAGGACGAGAACCTAATGGTACTGTTCAACCTGAAGAATATCATAAACTTATAGAATACATTTCTGATGAGCTTTTAAAATTAGAAGATACGGAAACAGGGAAAAGAATAGTTGAGAAAATACAGAAGAAAGAAGATGTCTTTACTGGACCTTTTATGAAAGAGGCAAATGATTTAATTGTTCTTTTGGACCATTTAATATACCAATCACACATTACTTTTAAAGATTATTTTACCAATAAAAGTCTTTTTTCAAAACCAACTACGGGTTGGAATGGTACTCACAGGTTTGAAGGTATCCTTATGATGATGGGACATGATATAAAAAAAGGGTATAAGATGAAAAAACATGAAATTGTTGATATTTGCCCTACAATCCTATACTTAACGGGATTACCTATTCTATCTGATATGGATGGTAGAGTTATAGAAGATGCTATTCAACCTCAAAAATTATCATCTACATATATTACTATGGTAGAAGATGTGAATGGAATAGTAAATACCAAAACTACCCACAGAGACTCAGTAGCTAAGGAAGAGGAGAATCTTATCCAGGAACATTTAAAAGGATTAGGGTATCTTTAAAATACCACAAAGGGAGAGGAATATCCTCCTACCTCAGAAGAAGCTGCTATAAAGAAACATCTTGTAGCATTGGGGTATATAGAAGAATGAAAGGCATACAAGTTCCCTTAATCTATAGAGGGAAAGTATATTTTTTTCAATTAGAAGGGAGACTTTTCTATGAAAGATTGTATAGGGAAAATAAAAGATACACCCATTGTAGCTTTGTTTTTTCCTAAACTTTATCCAGAACAAAAAGTTCAAGAAGGGAAAAAAGTTTTTATTCCACTCTCTATTCTTACGGTAGGAAGTTATGTCATGGGAAAAGGTATCTCTGTGCTCCTCATAGATAGTAGAGTGGAGAAAGAAGATGAATATAAAGAAAATTTGTTGAGTTTAAAGGACAGATTATTGTGTGTTGGAGTAAGTGTTTTAACAAACCAGATTCCTGATGGAGTAAATTTTTCGAGATTTATAAAAGAAAAACTTCCTGAAGTTCCAGTGATATGGGGTGGTTGGCATGCGACAATATTTCATGAAGAAACGATAAAATCTCCTTATGTAGATATAATAGTAAAAGGTGAAGGAGAATATATTTTCAGTGATCTCTTATCCCATCTTTTGGGGAAAAAGTCTTTAGATAATATCTTAGGAATTAATTATAAGCTCAACGGTGAAATAAAGATAAATCCTCCTATGCCAGTAGGACAGAGTTTTCCCACCAATAAATTATATTATGAAGAATTGCTTGATTTGTCATTATATGAGGTTATGAAAGGAGAAATAGGTTATCGTTCAAGCCGTGGTTGTCCTCATAGATGTGCATATTGTCTAATCCAGCACACTTTTCATAGAAGGTGGATTGGTAAACCTGCTAATGAGGTGGTTGAAGATATCATCTATCTTAAGGAAAGATTCAATATACACCATGTTAAGTTCTTGGATGACAATTTTTTTACAGAGAGGGAGAGAGTTAAAAAGATATGTGAAGGTTTTATTGCCCATAAAGTAGATATAACCTGGGAGGTAAATGGACATGTTAATACTTTAAATCGTACGGATTTTGAGACATTTAAACTTATTAAGAAAGCAGGATGTATTAAACTCACCACTGGAGTGGAATCAGGTTCGACTAAGATGCTTACACTTCTCCAAAAAGATATAAAGATAGAGACGGTAATTCCACTGGCAAAAAGAATAAGAGAAGCTGAAATCCCTTTCAGAACTAATTTCATAGTTGGACTTCCTAAAGAGTCCAAAGAGGATTTATTGAAAACTTTCAAAATAATTCAAGAGTTATATAAAATCAATCTAGACCAATTAGTCGCAATTTATCTGTACTCTCCAATTCCAGGAACTATATTATATGAATGGGAGATAAAACATGGAGAAAAAATTCATTATCCTTCAAGTATTGAAGAATGGGCAAATTATAAATTTGATAAAGTAGGTGAAATAGATGCTTCCAAACCATGGACGAGAGAAGCTCACTTAATGTCTTTAGAAGGTTATAGAGATAGAAGATATATTAAACTTATGACCTTTTATTTGTGGATATGCTGTTTGAATCCAAAGGT
>JBFMDD010000290.1:0-10023 GCA_040754115.1 bacterium | reverse complement strand
GATAGGTCTGAAGGGTAAAACTAGAAAAGAAAAACTTGCTAACTACTTTGATGATATGAACAAGGTTTTGACAGAAATGTACCGGGTTTTGAAAATTGATAAATACGCAGTAATTATAATAGGGTCAAATGATATTCAGACGGGCGGGATAAGGTTAGAGACTAAAGTTGAGGAAATGGCGGTAAAAGAAGGCTTTGTCCTAGACCAGAAAATAGTAAAACCAATAAAAGGAATACAAAATACAATGAAAGATGAGTATATTCTGTTTTTGAGGAAGGTGAAATGATTATGCGTTATCCTCCATTAGATGAGAAATTCAATACGGTAATCTCAAAGAACACTTTCTATTTCTATAATGAAGAGTTTGAGGAATGCCACGAGGGACATATTTCCTCAATTGCACAAAATATTTTTCTTCTCAAAAACAGGATAGAAAGAGATGGATTGAAGGAGGCAGTCTTACTTGAACATATCACAAGAGTAGAAGATGGTTTAGATGCTATTTTAACCGTAACGGGTTTCTCAAAAGAAAGTTTGCAAAGATTAGTGACATTCATTAGAGCTACAGATGATAAAACGCTATCCGACCTTGTCAACAAGAATTCTTGGCCAGGTGAAGAATTCAAAACTGAATGGGGTCTGGACAAAATAAAATCTATTATCAAAACAAATGAAAAGTTTGCCGAGGGCATTGTAAATCTATTTTTCAGGGGACCTACAGTTCCCGTAATAAAAAAGGTTCTTCCACTCTTTGAATTTAAGAAGCTTGATATAAAAAAGTTCAGTTTCTCTATAGAATCTCTGGTAGATACCATTATACGGTACAAAACTAAGGGGGCGTACAAGGCAGCTAGAGCAGGGAATCCCGAGGTTGCAATCGAACAAATTTTAGCGTCTCATAAACTGACTTTTGAGAAAGGGAAGTTCAGAATTCCCGGTGCCGGAAACATTCCAAGAACGATGGATTTTATAGTTCCCTACAAAACATCGCCAAAGTTAATAATCGAGTGTTCCTACTCCGTTACTACTGCATCAGGGATGGGAGACAAAGCAAAGACAGAAAAGACCGTTGCCGATTATTTGAAGAAAAACTATCCAAAGGTAGTTTTTGTTGGGTTTGTAGATGGAATTGGTTGGTATGTCAGACGGGGCGACCTAAGGCGTATGGTGGAAGCTTATGATTTCGTTTTTACATTCAGTAAGGATGAACTTGTGAGATTCAAAAATTTGCTAACGGAGACATTCTATGAAAAATAAGGAGTTTTTTGAGAATTTAACAAATAGGGTTGTCAAAGGCGATTGTTTAGAAGTTATGGGAAAAATCCCTGACAATAGTGTCGATGTTACTTTTGCGGATCCTCCATTTAATCTAAAAAAGAAATACAATAGCTACTATGATAAACATGAGGTCGAAGAATATCTCTTTTGGTGCAAAAAGTGGCTTACTGAGATGGTTCGCATCACCAAACCCACAGGTTCGATTTTTGTTCATAATATTCCAAAATGGTTGATCTATTTTGGTTTCTATCTAAATGAAATTGCCATCTTTCGACATTGGATCGCTTGGGATGCGATGGGGTCTCCTCTTGGCAAGACGCTTTTGCCCAATCACTATGGAATTCTGTACTACGTGAAGTCTGACAAATTTAAATTTTATGATATTAGAATGTTGCATAAACGCTGCAGAAACTGCCATTATATTTTACAAGACTATGGCGGCAAAAAAAGCCAGATGCATCAATTTGGACCTCTGGTTTCTGATGTATGGGCTGATATTCATAGAATACGACACAAGAAACGAAGAGACGAACATCCCTGTCAATTGCCTATACATCTACTTGAAAGATTATTGCTTTTGAGCAGTGATGAAGGAGATACCATTCTCGATCCATTCATAGGAACTGGAACAACGGCAATTGCTGCGAAAAAATTGGGAAGAAAATATATAGGAGTTGATATTGATCCAAAATATGTTGAAATCACGAATAAAAAATTAGAAGAGGCAGAACCTACAGTAATTAATGGATGTTATGTAAGTAAATTCCTCGACAATGTGATAACTATAAGGAATATAGATTGGGATAAGATTAAAGATACATTTGTCATCCCTCGCGATCCATTAGAATTAGAGAGGAGGGAAATCTATTTACTCCATAAGAAGAGAAAAACAATAAAACACATTGTTGCAAGCGGAATACAAAGAAACTTATTTTCATTATGCAAGGAAAAAGAATGAAACCGCCACTTCATATAACACAGCATAAAAGGTTCGTGCCTTACGGCACTCACCCAAATTTTTGCTTCGCAAAAACTTCTTTTATGCTGGGAGCGTTAAGCGAAAGGCTGTGCCTAATGAGGTAATAAGATATGAGTTCGAATAAAGTAAAACTAACAACGGAGGCATTGATAAAGGAAGCAGAAGAATTCTGTAAGTCAATGTCAAAAATTAAGCATAAAAATATAGCGGGAGTTACAGATGGCAAAGCAATTGGCACATATATTGAGCATGAATTCAAAGGAGTCATCACCAGTAAATATACGGCAACTATTGGAAGCTCAGCATCAGGTATCGACTTCCCTGATCCAGAAGTAAATACGGATATGAAAACAACTTTTATAACTCAACCCCAATCCTCTTGTCCTTTCAAAGATGCACGCCAAAAAATCTTTGGTTTAGGGTATAACTTATTACTTTTTGTTTATCAAAAAGATGATAGCAAGAAACACAATCTAGAATTTTTACATGCAAGATTTATTGACAAAACTAGAACAGCAGATTATCAAACCACAAGAGGTTTAAATGAAATAATCGAAAGAAATGGTAATATTGATGATATAAAGGCTTTCTTGACAGACAGAAATTTGCCAGTCGATGATATACTGCTTGAAAGTATTGCTCAAGAGATCTTAGAAAATCCCCCTCTTATCGGTTATTTAACTATTTCCAATGTCCTTCAGTGGAGACTACAGTATTCCGGGGTTATTAGGATTGCAGGAAAAAGTTAATGGGGTAGTAAAGATATATGATAAATAAAGTTCCATATAAATTTTTAACGGAAATCAAAGCATTGTTAAGTAAATTCGGTAATATTAGAGATTTAAATAATTCCCTTGAAGATAGAACGGGTATAATAGACTTTTTCAAATCCCCGCCAGATCTCGAGGAATTTGAACAGTTTTTAGATGGTTTGTATATTGACAATATAGCCCAGGACCTAGGTGATTTTCAGACCCCCATCTATCTCACAGACAAGATTTGCAAGTATCTTGTTGATACTGGATTTGCCCCGGACATAGTTATAGAACCTACATGCGGCGAGGGAAATTTTGTAATTTCTGCCATAAAAATTTTTCCCGCTCTTAAATATATATACTGTATCGATGTGCAAAGTAAGTATGAATGGCTTTTCAAATTAAATATACTAAAACTTTCGTTCGCCCAAAATCTACCCGCAAAGATAGAATTTTGGCGTGATAACATCTTCGAACATCGTTTATCCCATAGATTTAAAAAACTTTTGAATGCTGAAGGAAAACGTCTTCTAATCCTTGGCAATCCGCCGTGGGTAACTTGCAGCAAACTTTCTGTCTTAAATTCGAATAATTTACCTATCAAGGCTAACATTAAACATCATAAAGGTATAGATGCTATAACTGGCAAGGGCAATTTTGATATTGCTGAGAATATTATTTTGCGAGTCATTCAGCAACTTTGTGATAAAAAAGGCAAAATCGCTATGCTATGCAAGAGTTCAGTTATTAAAAATATCGTTAAAGATATTCCTAATCTCAACTTAAAAATATCCAATATTCAAGCGATGCTCATAGATGCGAAAAGAGAGTTTAATATAAATGCCGAAGGAGCACTGCTCGTTGCCGACATTAATATAGATGGAGAGGGGTTCTGTTCAGTTTCATCTCTATATGAACCAAACATACAATTAAGGAAGTACGGATGGCTCGATAATAAATTTGTTTCTGATATAGAATTATATAAAGAGAACGCATACATGGATGGTCACTCACCTGTCGAATGGCGGCAGGGTGTCAAACATGATGCAGAAAAAATCATGGTCTTAAGATTTACTAATGGCGGATTACTAAATGGTCTTCAAGAATCTGTAGAAGTTGAGGCAGAACTTTTATATCCTTTTATAAAAGGCTCGGAACTAGTAAAAAAACAGGTGATAAGAGACACAGTTAATAAGATAATCATAACTCAAACCTCACCTCAAGAGGATACAATTCACATTAAGTCAAAACACCCAAGACTTTGGAATTATTTAGTTTCTCACTCTCGTTATTTAGACAAAAGAAAGTCAATAATTTATAAAAAGAGACCAAGATTCTCGATATTTGGTATTGGTGATTACTCTTTTAAGCCCTATAAAGTAGCAATTTCAGGATTGTATAAAGAGCCAAAGTTTTCATTGATATTCCCGAGTGATAATAAACCAGTGATGCTTGACGACACGTGTTATTATTTGTCGTTCGATTCTCTAAATGAAGCATTTTTCACGTGGGTTCTGCTTAATAGAGACGAGGTTAAGAAATTCTTATCCTCCGTAGTTTTTCTTGACTCAAAGCGTCCATACACTAAGGAAATACTTATGAGAATAGACATCTCTAAGTTAGCAGTCGGCACATCTTTCGATGATATTATCAGTGCCTATAACAAAAGGCAGGAGAAATATTTAGAATTTGAATTTAAGGAGACTGAATTTGTAAACTTTAAAAATTCTTTAGTGAGAGGTAAATTATCATGCCTAGAATTGTTCGATGCACAGCCCATCGCCTAACACAGCATAAAAGGTTCAGGCTTTCAGCCTTCACCCAAATTTTTGCTTCGCAAAAACTTCTTTTATGCTGGGAACGTTATACGCAATTGGTCGCTTATATATAGGAGTGAAACCAAAATGGCATCCTATGTACAACTAACTTTGGATTTGGAAAAACAAGTTCAGCGCATTGAGAGCCTTAAACCTTCCACATATAAGGGTATTTATGCAATGCATAAATACTGGTCTAAAAAACCTCATAACATCGTTGTTTTCTTTATTGAGAAATATTCCCGAAAAGGGGATATAGTATTGGACCCTTTTAGTGGTTATGGCGTTACAGGTATAGAATCTTTAAGATTAGGTAGAAAAACTGTTTTAATTGATCTCAACCCGATTGCTACTCATATTTCAAAAGTTATCGTAGAACCATTGAATTCAAAGAAATTTGAAAGTGTTTTCAAGAATCTTCAGGAAAAAGTTAAGCCACAAATAGACGAACTTTATGAGATACACTGTCCTTACTGTGGAAGCCGTGCTGTAGCTACTCACTATATACATCGAAATGACACTATCGAGAAAATCTGGTTCGAGTGCCCAAATTGTAGGTTGAGAAAGGAAGAAAAATTTGTATCCGAAGAAGATTTAAGAGCGTACTATAAACTAACATATAAAGATGTGCCCTTTTGGGTACCAGAGAAAATAGAGTTGTTTGACAATTCTAGAATCAATAGCAGGAGAAATATGAGCATTGAAGACTTTTTTACCCCAAGAAATCTTTACGCAGCCTCGATTCTTTACAAAGAGATAGAAAATATAAGTGATTTAAACATTAGGGACTTTTTCAAAATGGTCTTTACAGGGGCATTACCACAGATGAGCAATATGGTTTTTGTAGTAAAAAATAGAGGGAAATTTAACGGTAAGATACACACTTCAAAAGAGGAAGTAGGTAGCTGGGTAATAGGATATTGGATACCATCAGAACATTTTGAGATTAATGTTTGGAGATGTTTTGAGAATCGATATAAGAAAGTTGCAAAAGGGAAAAAAGAAGCCATAAGAGTGTTGGGGGATGTGAGAATTACTAAATTCTATAATGATATTGTATCTGGGAAAGCAGAAGCTTTTATCTCTACAACAACTGCAACTGACCTCTCTTTTATTCCTGATGATTCTATTGATTACATTCTCACCGATCCACCTCATGGGGATAGAATACCTTATTTGGAGTTGAGCGCCCTGTGGGCATCATGGTTTAGAACGGACTTAGATTTCAATAAGGAAATTGTAGTGTCTAATGCAAAGGAAAGAAATAAGGACATCAAAGACTATATAGAACTTCTTTATCAATCATTTAAAGAAATGCATCGTGTGCTTAAGGTTGGGAAATTTGCCTCTGTTATTTTTAACAATCTAGATGATGAAACTTGGCTATCTTTCTTAGACATTCTGATCTCTTCGGGATTTGAAATAGTAGAAGTGTCTCCAATGTATTATTCCGCAGGTTCCGTTGTTCAAGACACTAGAAAAGGAGGATTGAAGTCGGATTTTGTTTTCACCTGCAGGAAGAGAGAAAAGCCTATTAAATCTTTTGTTTTCAACCTTGTAATTGAAAATAAGGACAACATTCGGCCGTACATAGTAGAGGCTTATGGTAAGCTCAAAAATAATAACAGATTACCCAACATAAAAATTTATCAGATACTCAATGATGTAATACCTCGATTAGTGAAAGAGAGAAAAACATTCAAAATTAGTGATATTGTCAATACATCAAAAGAAATTTTATCGGAGGCGAAGAAATGACATACGAGGAATTGGAGAAAAATTATGAACGAAAGTATTCAATAATGTCTACCACCCCAGAAGGGGTTAGATATCTCAAATTAAGGACTTTGATAGATGTAGAAACTTTAAAAGCAAGCGAACTTCTGAGAGAAACGTTCTCCATAAAGAAGAGCAAAATAAAAAGAGCATCGGTAGCAAAGCTTAGAAAGGGCATTTTTCTCAATGAGAAAATTTCTGATGATAGGATAAATGAATTACTAAGGAAGGTGTACGAAGATTTGAAACTGTTCAGAGCCATAAACTTCGAAGAGCTAAAATCCAGTCTCTTTAAAATTGCTAACGAAGGAGATGACTATTGGAATGCTTGGAACAGCGTTTATAGAGATAATATTAGGCAACATATTCAACATCATTTTGTAAGGACTCTGAAGATCCAATCATACGAAGAATTGCTGGAAAAAATCGACAAGGAATTAGATCCTGTGGTAAAGGGATATACGATAATTTCCTGGTTTAATCAATGGTCTTCAGCGATTATTGAGCAATTTATACTTTCACATACAAAAATTATCCCTACCGCTCGCCGAATAGATAAGGTGGATTTTTTCTTCCTTGATGTTCCTATCGATCTAAAAATTACTTTTGTCCCCGCCGAATACATTACGCTATCTATCAGAAATGGTATTATTTCTAATGGTGAACAGATTGTTGACGAAATTCAAAATAACCCACAAAGATTAATAAAATGGCTTTACGAAAACCAAGGCGAACCTAGATTTAGTGATAGTCATAGATTATTTGTAATGCTTGCGGACGCTGAAAATTTGGAGAGTAGTTGGAAGTTAAAAGCGTCTTTCACCCTAATTCAAGAAGCGATAGACAACTTTTTAAATTCGCGACATTCTAAGAACGAGATACCTTTAGTAGATTGGGAGTTTAGAGGTAGTAAGATCCGAGGTCGATGGAGGACTTACAGCGATGTAATCGTTATTACCAAAGATTAAAGGGGTGTGATGGTAACGAATAAAAAGATCATTGAACAGATTGAAAAGTTAGCTAAGAATGAAGGATATGAAAAAATCATATTAAACATCAGCGAAAAGAGCCCTATGACAATCGAAGGAATAAAGGGGCGTTTCGTTCCCGAAGTGTTATGCTATGCAAAGGGAAAGATAAAAGCATTGGTAACATTTATAAAATCTCTAGATGACATTGAAGAATTTTACAAACTTACCTTATTTATGGATTACGCCAATAAAAACAATTTGTATTTATACATTGTTTATGACAAACGAAAATTCTCTCAAGAGGAGTTCATTCAAAAGCTTATGGAAAGAGGAATAGAGATATTTAAAAATACAAAGGTTATGGGTATATGTCTATGAAGATTACTAAAACGAAAAGCGACCAACTTCATATAACACAGCATAAAAGGTTCGTGCCTTACAGCACTCACCCAAATTTTTGCTTCGCAAAAACTTCTTTTATGCTGGGAACGTTATACGCCATTTCGCTTTTTAGAGTAGTGAGGGAGAAACATGAAGGGTAAACCCGCATTCTTATTTAGAGAGCTGAAAATCCGTTCAAAATTTGATTCCGAAGCCGATATAGTTCTATATCTGGGCGATATTCTTGACTTATTAGCCCAAATTCCCGATGGGATTGGAAGATTAGTTGTCACTTCGCCTCCGTATAACATCGGTAAACCGTACGAGAAGAAACTTAGCTTGGATGAATATGTGAAACAACAAGAATCAGTGATTAAGGAATCAGTAAGAATAACTGCTGAAAATGGAAGTATATGTTGGCAAGTAGGAAATTATGTTAATAAAAGTTCGATCATTCCTCTTGATATTCTCCTCTATCCTGTTTTTGATAAATTTGGCCTTAGATTAAGAAATCGAATAGTTTGGCACTTTGGACATGGCCTCCACGCAAGGAAGAGATTTTCTGGTCGGTATGAAGTTATACTCTGGTTTACAAAATCAGATAAGTATGTATTTAACTTAGACGCTGTTAGAATCCCCCAGAAATATCCCGGCAAAAAGTATTTCAAGGGTCCTAAAAAGGGACAACTTTCTTGTAGCCCGTTGGGGAAAAATCCAACTGACATTTGGGAAATCCCAAATGTGAAATCTAATCACCCTGAAAAAACGGTGCATCCCTGCCAATTTCCCGTTGAGCTTATTGAGAGGCTTGTTTTGGCCTTGACCGACCCCGGGGATTGGGTAGTAGATCCTTTTATTGGAGTTGGTTCTACAGCCATAGCTGCTGTTTTACATGGGAGAAAGGCCATCGGTGCTGACATAGTTCCCGAATATATAAAAATTGCTCATGAGCGGATTAATCTTCTTTCAAGAGGAAAGCTTAAACTTAGACCACTAGGAAAGCCAGTATATGTTCCTCCTCATCTTCGGCCAAGAGAACGTATTAGTTTGTTTAAAAGCAAGAAAGGAAATAAAGATGAAAAAAGTCTTTGAATATTCTCATTTAGGTGGTTTGGAAATTCTTAAAGTCCGATATCCTCATATTGAAAAGGAAATTGATGAAATAATAAAATCAATTAAAATTACTTCTCGTACAAAAGTAAGCAGAGAGAAAACAAAGAAAGGAAAGTTGCTCTATTCACCAATAGATATGAACAGAACCTTCAAAACCGAATTTCGCAGACGAGGATATAAAGAACTCAAAGATTTTTATTCAATCTTCGCTTATGACGGGAAGCACAATATAAATGCATTTAAGCAGATAGACTTCATGAAGCAGAGAGTCTTGGTCGAAGTGCAATTTGGTAAATATGCCTTTATGTTTTACGATTTGGCAAAATTTCAGTATTTCTTTAACATAAAGAAGGCGGATGTTGGAGTAGAGATAGTCCCTTGCTATTATCTCCATAGAGAGATGTCTACTGGAGTCTCCTACGGAGAGCAACTTGTTAATGATATTGAACGCCTACAAAGAAATTTCCCAAGTGTCCCTATTAAGGTTATATTCGTTGACATTTGAGAGAAAAAGTGGCGAAACGGCGTATAAAAACGAGTTATACGCCATTTCGCCAATAAAAGAATGGAGGAATAAAAAGTGTCAAACCGATTGATAGAGATATTTGAAGATGAAAAACTGGCAGAGAAAATCAAAAGACGTTTACCATATTTGTTTCAACTCGCAGAATTGGAGAGTTCAAGAGCAGGTAAAACTGGAATGGAGGTTGGCTCTGTTCGTGAAAGGATAATAGTCGCTCTGCTCATTTATAAATTTGGCGAGGCAAATATGGAGACCGAAATCCCTATTACCGAACCAGAAGTGGATGCAAAATTGTTTGGAGAGCCTGTATCAATCAAAACAATTACGGGTAAAAGTTTTGGTGGTGTGAAACTTATATGGACTGTTGATGCTCAAAAGGCAAAAGAATTTCGTGAGAGTTATTATCCCCATTGTGATATTTTGCTTGTTC
>JBFMDD010000289.1:0-4043 GCA_040754115.1 bacterium | reverse complement strand
ATTTTTGACCATAATTTTATCCCTTTTGACCAAACTCAAGACCTTGGCAAGGATAACGAGGTTCCAAATCCTCTTAAATTCATAATTCAAGTAGCCTCAATGGCAGCATAAAATGGCGAAAGTTCAGGTTAGGTTAATTTAATATTAAGTTTATCAAAAAATAGCGGCCTGTGCAGTTAGAAATTATCAAGGGCAATGGAATAAGAAGTATGATACCATGTGTCCCCCGCTGGCGGGGGTTAGGGGCTTATCTTTACCCATAAGTTTTACTGGACAATGTTACATTCATTCACAATTCGCAATTCACCATTCACAATTTCTTCCCTAAATCTCCTTAAAATGGTGAATGGTGAATTGTCAATTGTGAATTGTGAATTATCACTCTTCATGCTGCCCAGTAAAAAATGTGGGACATGCTAAGCTCCAGAGGGGGACAAAAAAAGGATTTGATTAAAGCAGGGTTTAAGGTATTGAGGTTTTCTGATGATGAGGTATTAAATCACATAGAAGATGTGAGAAGAAATATTGAAATGGTGATTGAAGAGATTTCCACCCCATTAATCCGCCGGCCAGTAGGGGAGATTAATGATATGTAGGATTTATGTAGGTAAAAATAGCGATTTTTTACCGCCAGACATCAATTACTCTACCTTTAATAGGATGAGGGGTTTCATGTTTTTCTTCAGCATAGATGTTATCTATTTCTTTTTCTCTATGTTTTCTCTTCCACCAAAATGGATTTTTGCTATTATTTTTTCTTTCCTCAATTAGTTGTTCTTTTGATAGCTGGGTAGTTTGTACTGAGGTTTGGGCATTTTCAGTTTGTGTTTCCAATTTAGCCGCCACATGTTCATCCAATATAACTGCTTGTTGTGTTCCAGCCTGCTGCATTCTGCCTACTTCTGCCTGTTGGGCTAAATTGACCTGCAAATCTAATGATTGTACCATTGCTCTTTCCTATTCAGATAAAATATAGGTTTAACTAAGCACGAACGCTTGTTATATAATCCAATCCTACTTCTGAGGTCCCCTGAAGATGAGTAATAGTTAATATTGGAACACCTTCTACAAATTTTACCCCACTTACATTTCCTCTTAGAACCACATTAGTTGTTGGGTCTATAAAATCTACTTGTTTACCAAGCAGTGATAATGATTGATTTTTCAAGAGGGAGGTATTGAGGCTTGCAAAATTCGTATTCCAACTTTCAGTAAATGAAGCAAAATTAGTGTTCAAATCAATTATCTGCTGTAAATTAGAGAATTGTGCCATTTGACCAAGGAACTCTGTATTACTTAATGGGTCTAACGGATTCTGATATTGGAGTTGAGTAGTTAATAGCCTTAAAAAATCAATTTGAGTAACTAAAGGAGCTGCTACTTCTGGCATTTTTTCTTATTCACCTCCCCGATAATTAATATCGACATATTTTACTAAAATCTTAAAAAATTATAACCGCTAAGTTATCAGATGTCAACAGGAAACTTTGTGAGTTGACGATTAAAAACTGATATTTGAGTGATTACAAAAGATTATCTTCCTCTTGCTAATGTTAATACAAAAACCTGTTTTGCTCCTGCATTTATAAGTACTTTACTACATTCATCTACTGTTGCACCTGTTGTGAAAATATCATCTACTAATAATATAGACTTACCCATAATTGAGTTATGATTTTTTATCTCAAATGCACCTTTTATGTTTTGTAACCGTTCTTCCCTTTTCAAATTCATTTGAGGAGGGGTAAATCTAATTCGTTTAAGGTCAAGATTTAATGGTACATTAAAATGCCTTTCAATATAACAACATAAAAGTTGTGCCTGATTAAACCCCCTTGATTTAAGTCTTTTTCGATGTAATGGAACGGGTATTATAAAATCAATCTGCCTTATTAAATCCCCTTGTTGTTCTTTAAGATAATTAACCAATAATTCCCCTAATGGCTTATGGAGACCTATCTTTTTCTCAAATTTAAATATATGAATACTCTCTCGCAAAATACCTTCATAAACACCCACTACCCTTGCTTTGTAAAAGTATCTTTTGATAGTCTGACATTCCTTACATAATGGCTTTTCAATTTCACTAAATGATTCCACTAATACCTTCCCACATTTATCGCAGTAAGGAGGACGAATAAAATCTATCTTTGAGAAACATTCTTTACAGATGTATTTTTCTTCTAAAGTCGAAAGCGATTCATTACAAGTTCTACATTTAGCAGGAAAGATAAAATTTATTAAATCATTAAAAAATTTTAACATAACGGGTATTATTCCAGTCCTTCTGGCGGTTCAAGGGCACCCAGATCCCCAGACAGAATTGTAGTCTGTTTACCAAGATGCAGCCGTACTATCTCTTCGGCACCGTTGTGCCGACCCCGACTTTGCCTTATGTTGCTGCTATCCCAAAACCTCTCTTTAATAACTCAATCATATCCTGATGCTGTTGGACTATATCCTGATGCTGTTGGACTATATCCTGATGCTGTTGCCTCAGGGTTTCCATAACTTCTTGATGTCGCTGTTCACCTTCCTTGTGAATTTCTATAAGTGTTGCGTGCATCTCTTTAGTTGTTGCATGCATCTCTTTAATTGTTGCATGCATCTCTCGGACTAATGTTCTGGTTCCATTGAATACATATGCCACCACTCCTGATACCGATGCTACAGTTCCAAAAATAGTGACACATGCAATAACCCATTCGTTCATTTCTTGCCCTCCTTTTCAGGTCTCGAATTTCTGTTGAAAAAAGTCCTGTAGAAAGTTTGCGAATTTATGGATGCTGCCAAAATTCGAGACCTGAATTCTAAGATTACCACCAGTCTTGCTGATAACTACTAATTCCTCCTACTTATCATCTCTACCTCTTGCAATACAAATCTGTAAACCTTGCCAGTCTTTAGGCTTTCTAAGTACAATCCCTCTTCATCCTCAAACATTCTCCACAGCGATTTTCCATCCTTTTGGAAGATAATATCACCAGTATAGTATCCATGTGCTTGAACATAACCTTCGACATCTAATTTGTAATTCGGCACCGTCGTCCCGATGCCGACATTGCCATATTTTAATCTTCAGATTCTAACTCACTACTAACTTCCTCCCTGTTCTTGATAATATCGTCAACACTAATAACATTTAGCCCGGGTACTCGTAAGAAATGGTTAGCATTCCTGGTAAGAAGTGAGAGATTTGAAGATAAGCAGATACCTGCAGTCAGGATATCCTTTACCCCACAATATCCAGCCCCTGTTTAACTAAATCCACATGAATCCTTGCCGCTTCTTCTGAAGATTTATCATACCAGGGAAGAAATGTTAAGGAAGAAAGCACATTTCTAACTCCTTCCATCTTTCCGGAGTAGAAGCCCCCATAATAGAGTTCGTAAGTAGTAACTGGAGAAACATAGCATTCATATTCCTCAAGCACCCAGGATAACACATCTCCATAGACTGGAGCATCTCTTAAATAATCAATTATCACATCTGTATCTATACAAATTCTTTGGGTTGCCACTTTTTCCATGACTCAAATAACTCCTTATAGATAAGATTAACATTGACTCCTTTCCAACCACCTTTTGCCCTTTTGAATCTTTCTAAATCTTTAACATCTTTGTCATCTCGACTCACCTTATAAATCCAAAGCATTTTGTCCTTCACCTCCACTTCCACATCTCCTCTTTCGTATAATCCCAGCATGTTACAGATATTTCTTGGTAAAGTAATTACTTCCTCCTCAGTTGGTCGCACTGTTAACAATTTTCATCACCTCCTTGAGTTTTACTTCTCCTTTTCATCCTCCTGCATAGATCTACGCCAGTTTTTTTAATAAAATCTTTTGACAGGATGAACAGGATATTTTTCGAGCTGTATGGTTAGAATAATAAAGATTCATGTATCAGTTTTTAAAAGAGTTAAATCACACAATGCAAGATAGAAATAAATTGAAATTGGTAGAAATTTATGGGAATTCATTGTTTTTTACTACCAATTTCAATCAATTTCTATAAATTTCCATTATATTTCTATCAGTTTCT